>JASLGD010000394.1 GCA_030150305.1 Caldimonas sp.
AAGCCGTTCGGCACCTTGCGCGCCATCGAAGCGATGGTCGCTCGTCTCGCCGGCCACGCGATGTTCCAGGGCCGCGCTGCCGCGCGGCTGCAGATGTGCAGCGACTGCCGCGTGATCGACCTGCACAGCGATCCGGGCGAAGTGCGGATCACCGAGCTGTGATGACGCCGCAGCAGCCGATCGGATTCGCCGCCGAAGACGACGCCGAGGAGGTCGCGCGCGCCGAGGTCTACGGCGTGCTCGCGGCGCTCTTCTACGCCCCGCCGAGCGTCGAGCTGCATGCGCGGTTCCAGGTCGCCGTCACCGAAGCGCCTGCGGCGGGCGGCTTTCTCGAGCGCGGCTGGGGCGAGCTCGTCGCTGCGGCGCGGCGGCTCTCGCGCGACGACATCGCGCGCGAACACGACCGCCTGTTCCAGAGCGTCGGCAAACCAGAGATCTTTCTTTACGGCTCGTTCCATATTGCCGGGCGGCTGAACGAGAAGCCGCTCGTCGCGCTGCGGCGCACGCTGCACGAGCTCGGCATCGCGAGGAGCGAAGCGATGAGCGAGACCGAGGACCACATCGCGAGCGTGTGCGAGGTGATGCGCTACCTGATCGCCGGCGACGACGCCGCGACCGCCAATCTGGCGACGCAGCGGCGCTTCTTCGATGCGCACCTGCGGCCTTGGGCCGGCGCGCTTTGCGACGCGATCGAGGCGCATCCCGACGCCGACTTCTACGCTGCGCTCGCGCGCTTCGCGCGTGATTTCTTCGCGGTCGAGCAGCAGGCCTTCGACCTGCTCGATCTTTGAGCAGATCGGAGGCGCGCACGTAGGCCTTTGGGCCGATTCAGGCCGCGTTTCACCCGGTATACAAATCCGTCGACGCTGCTAGATTCGGACCCAAGACCGCCGCTGTCGCGGCGTCGTTCGACATCGCCGCATGCGGGCGATCTGTGATCTGCAAGTGCAGACAGGAGTCGTGGTCATGAAGTCGTCTCCGAACCCCGCCCGCGCGAACGCGGTCGCGTCCGCCGAATCGGACTCCGAAGCGCAACGGCGCGGGCGTCGCCGTGTCGTCGCCGTCGGCGCCGGCGTCGCTGCGGGTGCAGCGCTCGCGGCGACCGCGCTGCGCGGCCATCGCGAACCCGAGCCGCAGGCGGCGCACGCCGCACCCGACCGCACGCCTGCCGACGGCTATCGGCTGACCGAGCACATTCGGCGCTACTACGAAACGACCCGCTCCTGAGCCGCGGAGGACGACCATGCTGCTGACCCGCAAGACTTCGTCCCGCACCAGCGCGGCTGCGCCTTCGGCGCTCGTCGCCAGCCTCGCGCGTGGCGTCGGCCGCGCGATGCCGACGATGGACCGGCGCGCGTTCCTGCGCCGCTCCGGAATCGGCGTCGGCGTCGGCCTCGCCGGCTCGCAGCTCACGCTCGTCAAGAAGGCCGACGCCGCCGATCCCGCGGCGGCGCCTTCGGCGCCGGTCGTGCGTCGCACGGTGTGCTCGCACTGCTCGGTCGGCTGCGCGGTCGACGCCGTCGTCGAGAACGGCGTCTGGGTCCGCCAGGAGCCGGTGTTCGACTCGCCGCTCAACCTCGGCTCGCACTGCGCGAAGGGCGCGGCCCTGCGCGAGCACGGCCACGGCGACTACCGGCTGAAGACGCCGATGAAGCTCGTCAACGGCAAGTACGAGAAGATCTCGTGGGATCAGGCGCTGAACGAGGTCAGCGCCAAGATGCTCGAGCTCAAGAAGGCGAGCGGCCCGGATTCGATCTTCGTCGTCGGCTCTTCCAAGCACAGCAACGAGCAGGCGTACCTGCTGCGCAAGTGGATGACGCTCTGGGGCAGCAACAACTGCGACCACCAGGCGCGCATCTGCCACTCGACCACGGTCGCGGGCGTCGCGAACACGTGGGGCTACGGGGCGATGACGAACTCGTACAACGACATGCGCAACACGAAGTGCGCGATGTACATCGGCTCCAACGCCGCAGAGGCGCACCCGGTCTCGATGCTGCACATGCTGCACGCCAAGGAGACCGGCGCGAAGATGATCGTCGTCGATCCGCGCTACACGCGCACCGCGGCGAAGTCCGACGAGTACGTGCGGATCCGCTCGGGCTCCGACATCCCGTTCCTGTTCGGCATGCTGTACCACGTCTTCAAGAACGGCTGGGAAGACAAGAAGTACATCGCCGACCGCGTCTACGGGATGGACAAGGTCAAGGCCGAGGTGATGGCCAAGTGGACTCCCGACAAGGTCGAGGAGGCGTGCGGCGTCCCCGAGGCCGAGGTCTACAAGGTCGCCAAGATGATGGCCGACAACCGGCCGAGCACGATCGTCTGGTGCATGGGGCAGACGCAGCACACGATCGGCAACGCGATCGTGCGCGCGTCGTGCATCCTGCAGCTCGCGCTCGGCAACATCGGCATCAGCGGCGGCGGCGCCAACATCTTCCGCGGCCACGACAACGTCCAGGGCGCGACCGACGTCGGCCCGAACCCCGACTCGCTGCCCGGCTACTACGGCATCTCCGAAGGCGCGTTCAAGCACTTCGCGGCGGTCTGGAAGGTCGACTTCGACTGGATCAAGAAGCAGTACGCGCCCGGCATGATGGCCAAGCCCGGGATGACGGTCTCGCGCTGGGTCGACGGCGTGCTCGAGAAGAACGAGCTGATCGACCAGGACTCGAACCTTCGCGGCCTCGTCTACTGGGGCCACGCGCCGAACTCGCAGACGCGCGGCCTCGACATGAAGCGGGCGATGGACAAGCTCGATCTGCTCGTCGTCATCGACCCGTATCCGTCGGCGACGGCGGCGATGGCGGCGATGCCGAGCGCGGCGGGCGAGCTCAATCCCAATCGCGCGGTCTACCTGCTGCCGGCGGCGACGCAGTTCGAGACCTCGGGCTCGGTGACGGCGTCGAACCGGTCGCTCCAGTGGCGCGAGAAGGTGATCGAGCCGCTGTTCGAGTCGCGCACCGACCACATGATCATGTACCAGCTCGCCCAGAAGCTCGGCTTCGACAAGGAGCTCGTCGCCGACCTGAAGATGGTCCCGGGCAAGGGCGGCATGCAGGAGCCCGAGGTCGAATCGGTCCTGCGCGAGATCAACAAGAGCCACTGGACGATCGGCTACACCGGCCAGTCCCCCGAGCGGCTGAAGGCGCACATGCGCAACATGAACGTCTTCGACGTCCGCACGCTGCGGGCGAAGGGCGGCATCGACAAGGAGACCGGCTACAGCCTCGACGGCGACTACTTCGGCCTGCCGTGGCCGTGCTTCGGCACGCCCGAGCTGAAGCACCCCGGCTCGCCGAACCTGTACGAGAACGACCGCCATGTGATGGACGGCGGCGGCTGCTTCCGCGCCAACTTCGGCGTCGACCGCGACGGCGTCAACCTGCTCGCCGAGGACGGCTCGCATTCCGTGGGCTCGGATCTCACGACCGGCTATCCCGAGTTCGACCACGTCTTCATGAAGAAGCTCGGCTGGTGGAACGAGCTGACCGACGCCGAGAAGAAGGCGGCCGAGGGCAAGAACTGGAAGACCGACCTGTCGGGCGGCATCCAGCGCGTCGTGATGAAGAACCACGGCTGCCATCCGTTCGGCAACGCGAAGGCGCGCGCGGTGGTCTGGAACTTTCCCGATCCGATCCCGCAGCATCGCGAGGCGCTCTACTCGACCCGCCCCGACCTCGTCGCCAAGTACCCGACGCACGACGACAAGAAGGCGTTCTGGCGCCTGCCGACGCTCTACAAGAGCGTGCAGGAGAAGAACAAGGACATCGGCAAGCAGTTCCCGCTCATCCTGAGCTCGGGGCGCCTGGTCGAGTACGAGGGCGGCGGCGAGGAGACGCGGTCGAATCCCTGGCTCGCCGAGCTGCAGCAGGAGATGTTCATCGAGATCAATCCGGCCGCCGCCAACGACCGCGGCATCCGCGACGGCGAGCAGGTGTGGGTGAAGACGCCGACCGGCGCCAAGATCCAGGTGCGCGCGCTCGTCACCGAGCGCGTCGACCGCGGCACGGTCTGGATGCCCTACCACTTCTCGGGCCGCTGGCAGGGCGTCGATCTGCTTCAGTACTACCCGGAGGGCGCGCATCCGGTCGTCCGCGGCGAGGCGGCGAACACCGCGACGACGTACGGCTACGACAGCGTGACGATGATGCAGGAGACCAAGACGACGGTCTGCCAGATCGAGCGCGCGGCTTAGGGAGAAGGACATGGACCCCCACGCTCACACTTGTTCGCAGCCCCCCGAGGGGGCGCTGTCCTCCTTTGGGGCGGCCCGGCAGGAGGACGTATGGCACGAATGAAATTCATCTGCGACGCCGAGCGCTGCATCGAGTGCAACGGCTGCGTCACCGCGTGCAAGGCCGAGCACGACATCCCGTGGGGCGTCAACCGTCGCCGCGTCGTCACGATGAACGACGGCGTGCAGGGCGAGCGCAGCATCTCGGTCGCGTGCATGCACTGCTCCGACGCGCCGTGCATGGCGGTCTGCCCGGTCGACTGCTTCTACCGCACGCCCGAGGGCGTCGTCCTGCACGACAAGGACATCTGCATCGGCTGCGGCTACTGCTCGTACGCGTGCCCGTTCGGCGCGCCGCAGTTCCCGAGCAACGGCACGTTCGGGCTGCGCGGCAAGATGGACAAGTGCACGTTCTGCGCCGGCGGGCCGGAGGAGAACGGCAGCGACGCCGAGTACGAGAAGTACGGGCGCAACCGCCTGTCCGAAGGCAAGCTGCCCGCGTGCGCCGAGATGTGCTCGACGAAGGCGCTGCTCGGCGGCGACGGCGACGTCGTCGCCGACATCTTCCGCACCCGCGTCCTCAACCGCGGCCGCGGCAGCGAGATCTGGGGCTGGGGCACCGCGTACGGTCGGCCGAGCCAGGGCCAGCCGGGCGCCGCGCCGGCCGGGGGGAAGAAGTCGTGAGCCGCTGCGCGCTGTTGGCGGTCTGCGCGGTCGTGCTCGTCGCCGCGTGCGGCGAGAAGGTGCAGACGATTCCGCCGAGCGGCGAGCGCCGGTCGGACACGCCGGTCTGGCAGACCAAGGACCAGCGCTCCCTCGCGCCCGGCTGGACGCCCGGCAACGAGAGCAGCTGGAATTCGCAGATCACGCAGCGCGCGCAGGGTCAGAACGACTTCGCGCCGCGCAAGTGAGCGAAGGGGCGCCATGCCACTGACGATCCGCACCGCTGCGCTGGCGGCGTTCCTCGCCGTCGCGTCGAGCGGCGCGCTCGCGCAGCAAGGCACTGCGGGCGTGCCGCGCAACGGCGCGCAGGCCGACGCGCCGCAGCCGCCGCCCGCGCCGCCGGCGAAGGTCGAGATCGCGCCGAACGACGCCGGGCCGCCGACGATCGTGCTGCCGCCGGGATCGTCGGCGACGATCACGACGACTCCGCTGCTCGAGCCGCAGGCGACCGACAGCAATGCGCAGCGCGCGCGCAGCCAGCCGCTCAACAACGCGCCGTTCTGGCGCGGCGTCCACGATTCCGGCCGCGTGCCCGGATCGGTCAACAACCTGCAGATGGGCGAGCGCGGCGTCCTCGTGCAGCCGATCACGAGCTATCCGGGAACGCGCGCGACGACCGCCGGCGAGGCGTGGCGGCAGATCCGCAACTGGTGGATCGTGCCGCTCGGCGGGCTCGCCATCCTGTTCGTCGTCGCCGCGGTCCTCGGCTATTACTGGTGGAAGGGGCCGATCGGCGGCCACGGCCGCACCACCGGCCGGCTGATCGAGCGCTTCACGCCGTACGAGCGTTTCGTGCACTGGTCGACGGCGATCACGTTCACGATCCTTGCCGTCTCGGGCGCGGTGATCGCGTTCGGCAAGTTCTTCCTGCTGCCGATCATCGGCGGCCAGCTGTTCGGCTGGCTGACGTGGGCGCTGAAGACGCTGCACAACTTCGTCGGGCCGCTGTTCGCGATCAGCGCGGTGCTGCTCTTCATCAGCTATCTGCCGAGCAACCTGCCGTCGCGCGACGACGTCCGCTGGCTGATGAAGGCTGGCGGCATGCTCGGCGGCGAGCACCCGCCGTCCGGCCGCTTCAACGCCGGCGAGAAGATCGTCTTCTGGGGCGGGCTGCTCTTGCTCGGCGTGTTCGTCATCGCTTCCGGCTTCGCGTTCGACAAGATCGTGCCCGGGCTCGAGCTCACGAGGCCGCAGATGCAGGTCGTCCACATCGTCCACGCCGTCGCGTCCATGTTGATGATCGCGATGTTCATCGGGCACGCGTACATGGGGACGATCGGCGTCGCCGGCTCGTACCAGGCCATGCGGACCGGCTACGTCGACGAGGGCTGGGCCGAGGAGCACCATCCGCTCTGGCACGACGACATCGTTGCCGGCAAGGTCCCTGCGCAACGCTCGACGCCGGCCGTGCAGGCCGAGCGGCGGCCCGCCTGATCGCACGAGGAGTTCCGATGCGCGTTTCCGTCGTCGCCGCCGCCGTCGTCGCGGCGCTCACCGCAAGCGTCGCGCTCGCCAAGCTGCCGGCACCGAGCGACGAGGACAAGGCCAAGGCCGCCGAGGCGACCAGCAAGGCGGCGTGGAGCGACAAGGTCGCCGCCTATCACCTCTGTCAGTCGATGGACCGTGTCGCGGCCGAATATCGCGCGCATGCGACGGCGACCGGCCGGGCCGCGTCGGCGCCCGAGCAGACGCCGCCGTGCACCGACCCGGGCGCATACACGCCGCTGACGCCGCCGGCGGCCAAGCCGCTCGAGACGTCGGGCGCGCACTCGCCGCCCGGCACCGCGACGAGCCCGCCGAGCAACAAGGCGACCTCGGCGGAAATGACCGGAACGCGCAAATAGCCCGAGCCGCCGTCCGTCTTACCGCGGCGCAAGCGCCGCTCACCCGCGAGATCGAGGTCCGCGATGAGTTCGGCGCGGCGCGCGTCGTCTCGATCCCGGCCGAGCGCGCGCTGACGGTCTTCGTCGACAACCGCGAGCTCGTGACGCTGATGACGCTCGGCGCCGCGCCGGAGCTGCTCGTCCTCGGCTACCTGCGCAACCAGCGCCTCGTCGAGCGTCCGGGCGACGTCGACTCGATCACCGTCGACTGGGACGTCAACGCCGCCGCGGTCAAGACGCGCGCCGGCATCGAGCGGTTCGACGAGAAGACCGCGAGGCGCGTCGTCACGACCGGTTGCGGCCAGGGCACGGTCTTCGGCGACCTGATGGGCGAGATCGACGCGATCCGCCTCGCGCCTGCGGGCGATCCGTCGGCGCGGCTCTCGCAGGCGGCGCTCTACCGCCTGCTCGACGCCATCCGCAAGCAGGAGACGACGTACAAGTCGGCCGGCTCGGTCCACGGCTGCGCGCTTTTTCGCCAGGACGAGCTGCTGATCTTCGTCGAGGACGTCGGCCGCCACAACGCGATCGACACGATCGCCGGCTGGATGTGGCTCAACGACGTCGGCGGCAGCGACAAGATCTTCTACACCACCGGCCGGCTGACGAGCGAGATGGTGATGAAGTCGGCGCAGATGGCGGTGCCGATCGTCGTCTCGCGCAGCGGCATCACGCAGATGGGGCTCGAGATCGCCGAGCGCCTCGGCCTCGCGCTGTTCGGCCGTGCGACCAACCGGCACTTCATCTGCTACTGCGGCTTCGATCGCTTCGATGCCGAACCCGAGCGGCCGCGGACATGATCGCCGGCGGCGCCGCGATCAGGGTCTTCGCGTCTGCGCGTGCGCTCGCGCGCGATCGCGCGCAAGCTGCGCGCGTGCATCGAATCGCTCGCTCCACCGCGCGTCGCCTGGCGTGTCTTGGCCTGCTCGCGCTCGTGCTCGCCGGCTGCGCCGACAACCCCGGCTACTACGACCAGCCGACGGCGCGACGCTGCAACCGCAACGGCGACATCGACGAGCGCA
>JASLGD010000124.1 GCA_030150305.1 Caldimonas sp.
CTCCTGCCAGCGGCCCCACGGGTGCTCCTCGATCGGGACGACGAGCGGCTGCAGCTCGTGCCACAGCTCGGCCCGCCGGGCCGCGGTGAAGGACGCGCTGACGCCGATGTGCTGCAGCTCGCCGCCGTCGTACAGACCCAGGAGGAGGCTGCCGATGAGCGGGTTCTCGGGGGTGCTGGTCTTGTGCTCGCGGTAGCCGGCGAGGACCACGTCGGCGGTCCGCTCGTGCTTGATCTTGAGCATGGTGCGGGCATTGGGGGCGTAGGGCGCGCTCAGCGGCTTGGCGACGACGCCGTCGAGGCCGGCGCCCTCGAACTCGCGCAGCCACCGCGCCGCGACCTCGCCGTCGCGCGTCGCCGGCGTCAGGTAGAGCGGCGGCCGCGCGTCCGCGAGCAGCGCCTCGAGCGCGGCCCGGCGCTCGTGCTGCGGCCGATCGACGAGGCTCACGCCGCGCTCGGCGAGAAGATCGAAGGCGACGAACGACGCCGGCGTCGCGACCGCCAGCTTGGCGACGCGCGACGCTGCCGGATGCAGCCGCTGCTGCAGCGCGTCGAAGTCGAGCCCGTGCGCGCCGACGACGACGATCTCGCCGTCGACGATCGCGCCGTCGGGAAGTCGCTCGACGAGCGCGTCGTCGAGCTCGGGAAAGTAGCGGTCGAGCGGCCGCAGGTCGCGGCTCTGGATCGCGATCTCGCCCGGCGCCGGACGAAACACGATCGCCCGAAAGCCGTCCCACTTCGGCTCGAAGAGGACGCCGTCCGCGGGCGGCAGCGTGTCGACGAGCTTGGCGAGCATCGGCTCGATCGGCGCCGGCGGCGGCACCGCCTTGGCGGTGGCAGCAGGCGGATCGGGGCGGGAGCGTCGCGTCGCCATCGTCGCTGCACTCTAGCGACTCGGGCGACGCGGCGCGGCGGGTGACCCGCCATGCCATGATCCGGCGCACCTTGGCCACGATCCAGAGCCAGCCCACGGCCCGCGCCGTCGCGTCGACGTGGTGGGGACGCGGCGTCCTCTTCGTCGCCGCCGTGCTTCTGCTCGAGCACGCGCGGCCGCTGCTGCTGCCCGTGACGATCGCGATCGTCTTCACCTTCGTGCTGTCGACGCCGGTGCGCGCGTTGCAGCGCGCCGGCGTCTCCGAGTACATCGGCGCCGGCGTCGTCATCGTCGCCATGCTCGGCGCCGCGGTCCTCGTGCTCGCCCTCGTCGCCGCGCCGGCGGCGGCGTGGTGGTCGCGCGCGCCCGCGATCGTCCACGAGCTCGTCGAGGCGCTGCAACGCTGGCGCGACGCGCTCTTTCCGTACGCGACTCCGGCGCAGCTCATCCGTCCCGCAGCGACGGCGGCCGCCGATCCGCTCGGCGAACGGCTCGCGACCGAGGGCTGGACGTTCACCCGGCTCGCGATCGGCGAGACGATCTCGTTCGTGGTCTCGGCATCGGCAACGGTGATCCTGCTTTACTTCCTCCTCGCGTCCGAGCGTTGGCTGGTCGCCCGCACCATGCTGGTGGTGCGCCGACCGCGGATGCGCGCGCTGATCCTCGCCGGCGTGCGTCAGGCGCAGCGCGACATCGGCCGCTTCATCGCGACGATGAGTCTCGTCAACGTCGCCCTCGGCATTGCGACCGGACTCGCGCTCTGGGCGATCGGCCTGCCGAACCCGGTGCTCTGGGGCACGACCGCGGCGGTGCTCGCGTTCATTCCGTACCTCGGGCCGCTGCTCATCACGCTCTTGCTTCTGCTTGCCGGCAGCGTCACCTTCGGGACCGGCTGGGAGATGCTCGGCCCGCCGGCGGCGTTCCTCCTCCTCCACGGCGTCGAGGCGAACTTCCTGAGCCCGATGATCATGGGCCACCGCCTGCAGGTGCGGCCCGTGTTCGTCTTCCTCGCGGTCATGGTGTGGGGGTGGCTCTGGGGGATCGCCGGCGCGTTCCTGGCGGTGCCGCTGCTGCTCGGCCTGCGCGCGGTGTGCAAGCGAACGCGCACACTCCGGGTCTTCTGCCACTATCTGGAGGGCGACTAGTCCGCAGCGCGGCGTCATGGTCGACGAGCACGATCGCGCCGAGGTTGCGGCAGCGTCCTACTTGGCACCGGCACCCCGGTTGCCAGAATGGGCGCGAATGGACCAGATCGGCCGCCCGATGCGGATTGCCTACGTCACCGAGACGTATCCCCCCGAGCTGAACGGTGTCTCGCTCACCGTCGAGCGCACGGTGCGCTTCCTGCGCGCGCGCGGCCACAACGTCGAGCTCATTCGGCCGCGGCAGCCGGGCGAAGCTGCGCTCGACGGCAACGACGAGCTGCGCACCGCCGGCTGCCCGATCCCGGTCTACCGCGAGATGCGGTTCGGCCTCTCGCGGATCGCGCCGCTCGTGCGCCGCTTCCGCATGACGGCGCCGGAGCTCGTCCACCTCGCGACGCCGGGTCCGCTCGCCTGGGCGGCGCTCGCCGCGGCGCGCACGCTCGGCATCGCGACGACGTCGGACTTTCGCACCAACTTCCACCAGTACAGCCGCTACTACGGGCTCGGCGTGCTGGCGGCACCGGCGCTCGGGCTGCTGCGGCGCTTCCACAACCTCACGCAGCAGACGTTCGTGCCGACGCGAGCGGCGGCGCGCGAGCTGCGCGCGGCGGGCTTCCACAATCTCGCGACGATCGGCCGCGGCGTCGACGGCAAGCGCTTCGCACCGGCGCAGCGCAGCGACGAGCTGCGTCGGCACTGGCACGCCGGCAGCGCGCCGGTCCTGCTCATGGTCGGCCGCGTCGCGCCGGAGAAGAACGTCGAGCTCGGGCTGCGCGCGTTCGAGCGGGCGCGGCAGGCACGGCCGGAGCTGCGCATGGTCGTCGTCGGCGAGGGGCCGGCGCTCGGGCGACTGCGCGCCGCGCACCCGGACGTCCACTTCGCCGGCGTCCAGCGCGGTGCCGCGCTCGCCGCCCACTACGCGTCGGCGGATCTGTTCCTCTTTCCGAGCCTCACCGACACCTTCGGCAACGTCGTCCTCGAGGCGCTCGCGTCGGCGCTGCCCGTCGTCTCGTTCGCCGTCGCCGCGGCCGCCGAGCACGTCGACGACGGCAGCAGCGGCCGGCTCGTCGCGCCCGGCGACGACGCCGCCTTCATCGCTGCGGTGGCGTCGCTCACTGCGCCCGGCGTCGTCCTCGAGCCGATGCGCGACGCCGCCGTCGCCGCGGCGCAGCGCGCGAGCTGGCCCGAGGTGCTCGCGCGCTTCGAGGCAAGACTGGAAGACACGCTCCATGCACGGGAAACGCCCGCGCCACGCATCGCCCTGGCCTGACGAGTCGCATCCGGTCTGGCTCGAGCGCGAGCTCTGGATCGCGCGCGAGCGCGCGATCGTGCTCTGGATGCACCGCGCGTCGACGCGCGACTGGGTCGTCCGCGTCCTCGACACGGTGAGCCGCGTCGGCGACGGCTGGATCTGGTACGCGATCGTCGTCTGTCTGCCCATCGCCGGCGGCCCGGTCGGCACGTCGGCGTCGGTGCGCGCGATCGCCGACGGCGCCGTCAACCTGATCCTGTACCGGATCATCAAGCGCTGGATCGCACGACCTCGTCCGTACCGAACCTGCCCCGGGATCTGCGCGCGCGGGCGCTCGCTCGACGAGTTCAGCTTTCCGAGCGGGCACACGCTGCACTCCGTCGCGTTCAGCGTGATCCTGACCGTGTACTACCCGATGTCGGCGCTGTTCGTCTGGCCGCTGACGATCCTGATCGCGCTGTCGCGGATCGTCCTCGGCCTGCACTATCCGAGCGACGTCATCGTCGGCGCGCTGATCGGCGGCATCACCGCTGCGGTCAGCTTCAACCTGCTCTAGGGCCTGTCAACAGGCGCCCTGGCCGCCGCGGCTCAGAACACCGTCGACGTTTCCCGCTGCCGCGAATTGCGCATGAACTCGGCGACCGTCGCCGGCCTGCGCTTGTGCAGCGCGCGCGCCAGGATCCGCTGCCACGAGCGACGCACCGCCGCGAAGTCGGCGTCGCGCGGATGCAGCTCGATGCGCAGCAGCGTGTTGCGACGCTCGAGCAGGTCGACGCCGGCGTTCCAGGCGAGCGACAGCTGGCGCCGCCAGCCGCTCGAGGTGCTGTAGACGACGCTCTGGCTGGCGATCGCGACCTGCGACGGCAGGTGGATCAGCTCGCGCAGCGTCGCCGTGTATTCGAACGGCCGCTGCAGCAGCGCCTCGCGCGCCGCGTCGCCGAGCAGCCACGCCGGCGCGACGAACCCCGAGAGCGGCCAGCGGTTCTTCGCGAACCAGGCAATGCCGAGGTCGATCCTGGCCAGCGCCTCGCGGCCCGAGAGCGACCAGAACTCGCCTTCGCCGCGCGTGTAGTGCGAGCGGCGCACCGCGTCGACCGCGCCCTTGGGCTTGCCGTCGTCGAGATGCGTGCAGCCGTGCAGCGCGAGCTCGTCGCCGCGACGCGCGCGCTCGCCGAGCCACGCCTCGAACTCCGCGGTCGGCGCTTCGCCGTGGTAGCGCGGCACGGCGAGGATCGTCACCGGCGCTTCGCCGACGACCTGGCGGACCGCAGCGAGGACGCGCGCGCACGACTTGTGCGTCGACGGCGCAGCATCGTGGAGGACGACGCAGACGGTCCGCTCGCGCATCGGGGCGCTCATCGCTGCAGCGCCGCCGACGCGCTCGCATGGGCCGCGTTCGCCGTGACCGCGGCGCGCGCGACGAGCAAGCGCTGGTAATGCGCGAGCAGCGCCGGAAAGACGCGCTCCCAGTCGCTCGCTTCGGCGCGCGCGCGCGCGGCGCGCGAGCGCTCGACGCGATCGCCTGCGAAGAGCGCCGCGACCGCTTCGGCAAACGCAGCCGCGGTGCCGGTGTCGACGCCGATCGCGCCGCTCTCGCCTTCGCAGAGCTCGGCGAGGCCGGCGGCGGCGCGCAGCACCGCGGGCGTCGCGCACGCCATCGCTTCGAGTGCGGAGAGGCCGAACGTCTCCTGGTCGCCGGCGTGGACGAACGCGTCGGCGCTCGCGAGCGCGGTGGCGAGCTCGCGCGCCGACGCGACGAACGGCACGACGACGACGCGATCGCCGGCCGGCGGCGGTGCAGGACCGGCGCCGATCGCGACGAGCACGTACGGTGCGCCGAGCCGAGCGACAGCGCCGGCGAGAACGTCGAGATGCTTCTCCGGCGCGAAGCGACCGGCATAGATGAGCACGCGCGTCGCGTCCGACCAGCCGTATCGCTGCCGCCACGCGCGATCGCGTGCGCTCGGGTGGAAGACCGTGGTGTCGACGCCGAGCGGCTGGCACGCGACGCGCGCGACGCCCCACGACGCGAGTTGCGCCGCCATGCTCGTGCTCGGCGCGAGGACGAGATCGAAGCCGCGATAGACGTGGCGTGCATAGCGCTCGACGAGGCGCGCCGCCGAAGCGCCGAACGGCCCCGCCGCGAGGCGCGCCATCGCGACGACGTTCGAATGGCAGGTCGCGAGCGCCGGGATGCCGAGCGATTGCGCGACGTCGAGCGCCCCCCACGCGACGCGATACGGGTCGCCGACCTCGATCAGGTCCGGTCGCAGCCCGGCGAGCACGCGCGCGATCGCGCGGCGCTGGACCGGAAAGCGATAGCCGCCGCTCGCCGGCAGCGGCCACGACGGCAGCGTCGCGGCGCTCGCGCTCGCGCCGGCGACGCGCGGCACCGCGATCGTGTGGCGCCAGCGCGGCTGCGCGGCGAGCCAGGCGTGCTTGGTCTGCAGGTACCGACGGACGCCGCCGCCGGTCGGGCTCCAGAACATCGTCGCATCGACGAGGTGGAGCGGGTCTTCGCTCATCCGCGCGATTGTGCCGGCGCGTGCGCGCGCCGCCGGTGCCGCAGGCGCGCTCAGCCCGCGGTCGCGCGAACGACTGCTCGCGAACCCTCGCGCAGCGGCGCGAAGCCCGGCTGGTTGGCGGCCGTCGCCGCGAGCGCGACCTCGACCGGCTCCTTGACGAGCGTCTTCTGCAGCCGCTTGAACGCGGCGAGCGCCTGGCCGACGACTTGGTCCATGTTGTAGTACTTGTAGGTCGCGAGCCGGCCGACGAAGGTGACGTTGGGGAGCTGCTCGGCGTCGTGCTCGTACTTGCGATAGAGCTCGGCGTTTTCCTTGCGCGGTACCGGGTAGTAGGGATCGCCCTCGGCGCGCGGGAACTCGTAGACGATCGACGTGCTGTCCGCCTTCTGCCCGGTGATGTGCTTGAACTCGCTGATCCGCGTGTACGCGTAGTCGTTCGGGTAGTTGACGGTGCCGACCGCCTGGAACTGCTGCTGCGGCAGGTTGACGTGCTGGAACTCGAGGCTGCGGTACGGCAGCTTGCCGTAGCGGTAGTTGAAGAACGCGTCGATCGGGCCGCTGTAGACCATGTGCTTCCACGGCACCAGGTCGACGATCTCGCGGTAGTCGCAGTTGAGCAGCACCTTGATGTTCGGGCTCGAGAGCATCTTCTCGAACATGCGCGTGTAGCCGTGGCGCGGCATCGCCTGGTAGGTGTCGGCGAAGTAGCGGTCGTCGCGGTTGGTGCGCGTCGGCACGCGCGCGGTGACGCTGGCGTCGAGCTCGCTCGGGTCGAGCCCCCACTGCTTTCTGGTGTAGCCGCGGAAGAACTTCGTGTAGAGGTCGCGCCCCACTTTCGAGACCACCATGTCCTCCGACGTCTCGACCTTGTCGAGCTTCTCGGCGATCGACTCGAGCCAGCCCTGCATCTCGAACGAGGTGAGGTTCAGCCCGTACAGCCGGTTGACCGTGTCGAGGTTGATCGGCATCGGCAGCATCTGGCCGTCGACGCTCGCGAGCACGCGGTGCTGGTACGGCCGCCATTCGGTGAACTGCGACAGGTACTCGAAGATGTCCGCGGAGTTGGTGTGGAAGATGTGCGGCCCGTACGGATGGACGAGGACGCCGGCGTCGTCGTGGCGGTCGTACGCGTTGCCGCCGATGTGCGGACGCTTGTCGACGACGAGGACGCGCTGGCCGAGGACGTTCGCGAGCCGCTCGGCGAGCACGCTGCCCGCGAAGCCGGCACCGACGACGAGGGTGTCGAAGCCGGCGCGACCGGGCACGACGCTCGACGCTGCCGATTGAAGAACCGCACTGCCTTTGTCCACGAGACTCCTTCTTTCGCGATGTCGCGGTTCGTTCGCGGCGTCATTGCCGGCGCCGGCTAACGGCAAGCACCGTGCCCGTTCATCCCCGGGTCGCGGGGGTCGCCCGCGCGGGGCGGTCGCGAATGTGTGTGGGCACACGCCTTGCCGCCGAGAGCGACACACAAGATCGGAGAAGCCACCATGCGTTCGTCAAACCGTTCGACCTCGATCCTTCTTCGCTGCGCACTCACCGCCGCGCTCGCGTGCTCGACGCTGCTCGTCGGCTGCGATCGCGGACGCAACAGCTCTGCCGCTGCGCCCCCGGCGAGCGCCGCGTCGGGCACGACGCAGTGAGCCCGCGCCGACCGAGCGACGCGTCGCGCGACGTCGGCGCAACCACAGCGCGGCGGCAGCGCGCCATCCAGCAGACGCAGGACCGCAAGGACGCGCAGAAGACGCCGGCGAAGTCGTCGCCCGGCGGCAAGAAGGCGGTGCAGGCGGGGGCACGCAAGCACCCCGAGCAATTGCCTGCACAGCACGTCGCGAAGCCCGGTCGCGAAGCCGGGCTCGCGCTCGCGCCGCAGTTCCTCGCGCCCGACTACCGCGGCAGCGGCAAGCTCGAAGGCTTCGCGACGATCGTCACCGGCGGCGACTCGGGAATCGGGCGCGCCGTCGCGGTGCTGTTCGCGCGCGAGGGCGCCGACGTCACCGTCGCGTATCTCGACGAGCACGACGACGCGGCCGAGACGAAACGCTGCATCGAGGCCGAAGGTCGCCGTTGCGTTCTCGTCGCCGGCGACGTCCGCAAGCCCAAGTTCGCCGAGAAGGTCGTCGCGAGGACGCTCGGCGCGTTCGGCAAGCTCGACGTCCTCGTCAACAACGCGGCGTTCCAGGAGCACGCCGATTCGCTCGAGGACATCACCGACGAGCGCCTCGAGGAGACGGTGCGCACGAACATCTTCGGCTACTTCCACATGGCGCGCGCGGCGCTGCCGCACCTGAAGGAAGGCGGCTCGATCATCAACACCGGCTCGGTCACCGGGCTCGAAGGCAGCCCGCGGCTGCTCGACTACTCGGCGACCAAGGGCGCGATCCACGCGTTCACGAAGTCGCTCGCGCAAAGCCTCATCGACAAGGGCATCCGCGTCAACGCGGTCGCGCCGGGGCCGGTGTGGACGCCGCTCAACCCGGCCGATTCGCCTGCCGAGAAGGTCGCCGAGTTCGGCAAGGACACGCAGATGAAGCGTCCGGCGCAGCCCGAGGAGCTGTCGCCGGCGTACGTGTTCCTCGCCTCGCCGGTCTGCTCGAGCTACATCAGCGGGATCGTGCTGCCGGTGACCGGCAGCGTCGGCGCGATCTGAGCCGCGCGGTCGCGCGTCGTGCCGCGCCGCGCGCCAGTCATGCCGCGTCGTGCGCCAGTCACGCCGCGCCGCGCGCCATTGCGATCGCCTTCATCGCCTTGGCCGCGCTCTGCTTCGTCTGCGCGTAGCCGCGCCAGGGATCGACGCGTTCCTCGATGCGCTCGTGCGCGTTGCGGATCGTCCAGTGGGCGCCGCTCGTGATCGCGCCGAGCTCGTCCCACGCGCACGGCACCGAGACGCCGAGGCCCGGCCGCGCCCGCGCCGACCACGCGCACGCGGTCGTCGCGCCGAAGCCGTTGCGCAGGTAGTCGACGAAGATGCGGCCGACGCGGTTCTTCGCGCCGCTCTTGGCGACGAAGCGATCGGGGAGCGTCGCGGCCATGTGCTCGACGGTGCGCTTCGCGAGCTCGCGCACCGCGTCCCAGTCGTCCTTCGGCGCGATCGGAACGACGACGTGCAGTCCCTTGCCGCCGCTCGTCTTCAGGAAGGCGACCAGGCCGATCTGCTCGAGCAGGGAGCGCATGAGCTCGGCGCCTTCCTGCATCTTCTGCCACGCGACGCCTTCGCCCGGATCGAGGTCGAAGACGATGCGGTCGGGATGCGCCGCGTCCCTGGTCGTCGCGTTCCAGGTATGGAACTCGATGACGTTGGCCTGCGCAGCGCCGATCAGCGCGGCGAACGAGTCGACCTCGACCATCGGCTCGTGGTCGGGCGAGAACGCTGCGTCGACCTCGCGCAGCTCGGGAATCTTCAGCGCGCCGGCGTGGCGCTGGAAGACGAGCGAGCCGGCGAGGCCCGACGGCGCGCGCACGAGCGAGACCGGCCGCTTCGCGAGGTGCGGCAGGATCAGCTTGGCGACATCGAGGTAGTAGTTGACGACGTCGAGCTTCGTGATGCCCGTCGTCGCGTCGACGACGCGGTCCGGATGGCTGATGCGGATGCCTTCGACGCTCGCGTCGCCGCGCCCGGTCGTCTTCGTTGCCGCGCTCTTCGCCGCGGCCGCGTTCGCTGCAGCGCCGTTCGCCGCGGCACCCTTCGTTGCAGTGCTCTTCGTTGCGGTGCTCTTCGCTGCAGTGCTCTTGGTCGCCGTGCTTTTCGTTGCGCTGCTGTTTGCCGAGGCCTGCTTCGCCGCGCTTCGCGCGCTCGCTGCGCTCGACGCGCTCGTCACCGCCGTCGCCGTCTTTTTCGCTGCCGCGCTCGGCGCGACCGCCAGCTCGCGGCCGATCGCGCTCGCGTCCTTGTCGTCGCGCAGGCCATGGAACACCGAATGGCGGACGCGGCCGTCGGGCGTCCACTCGCCGAACGACACCTCGGCGACGAGCCGCGGCTCGACCCAGTGGCCGCGGATCTCGCGCGGCTTCTCGAAGAAGGGCGTCTTCTCGGCCGCGATCGCGTCGAGCGCGCTCTTCACCGCGACGAGCGTCTTCTGGTCGAAGCCGCTGCCGACCGCGCCGGCGTAGCGCAGGTGACCGGCCTCGTCGTGGATGCCGAGCAGGAGCGAGCCGATCCCGGTGCGCGAGCCCTGCGGGTCGGTCCAGCCGCCGATCACGAACTCCTGGCGCTGCGTGCACTTGAGCTTGATCCAGGTCGGGCTGCGACGCGACACGTACGCGGCGTCGGCGCGCTTGCCGATCATCCCCTCGAGGCGCATCCGGCACGCGTTCTGCAGCAGCTCGTCGGGGCTCGAGTCGAAGTCCTGGCTGAAGCGGATCCGCTCCTGCGGCTGCGCGCGCTCGAGCAGCGCGGCGAGCAGCGCGCGGCGTTCGACGAGCGGTACGTCGCGCAGATCGTGGCCGTCCCAGAACGGCAGGTCGAAGACGTAGTACTGGATGTCGTCGACGCGCGCCGAGTCGAACGCGTTCTGCAGCGCGTTGAAGTCGGGAACGCCGTGCGCGCCGTTGACGACGATCTCGCCGTCGAGCCAGCCGGAGCCGAGCGCGAGCCCGCGCACGGCGTCGACGAGCGCCGGCATCCGCTCCGACCAGTCGTTGCCGCGCCGCGTGAAGAGGCGCACGTCGTCGCCCTCGACGCGCGCGAGCAGCCGGTAGCCGTCGAACTTGATCTCCCAGATCCAGCCGGCGTCGTGCGGCGCCTCGGCGACGAGCGTCGCGAGCTGCGGCAGCAGGGTCGCCGGCAGCCGCGCGCGCAGCGCGCCGGCGGGAAGCGAAGGCGCCGTGATGCGGTGCGACGTTCGCGAGGTGTGGCGCGACTCGCCGCGGCCGTCGTCGTCCTCGTCGTCGCCGCCGCGGAGGCGCTTCGCCGCGGTCTTGCGCGCGCGTGGCGCCGTCGTCGTCTTTCGCCTGGAGTCGTCGGCGGCGGCTTCGCGCGGCGACGCCGTCGCCTTGTCGGCGATCGTGCGCTGCGACAGCACGCTCTTCGGCTCGGCGACGGTGACGTCGTACTCGGCGGCCGGACGCGCGTCGTCGTCGCGTTCCTTGATCAGCAGCCACGGCTCCTGACGCTCGCCTTCGCGGCCGTGCATGCGCACGAGCGTCCAGCCGCCGCGCAGCTTCTTGCCGTGGAGGCGGAACTTGAGCTTGCCCGCCGCGAGGCCGGCGCGTGCGTCGCCGACCGGCTCCCACGTGCCGTTGTCCCAGACGATGACCTGACCGGCGCCGTACTGCCCCTTGGGGATCGTGCCTTCGAAGCTCGCGTAGTCGAGCGGATGGTCCTCGACGTGCACGGCCATCCGCTTGTCGTGCGGGTCGAGGCTCGGTCCCTTCGGCACCGCCCAGCTCTTCAGCGTGCCGTCGAGCTCGAGGCGAAAGTCGTAGTGCAGCCGCGTCGCGGCGTGCTTCTGGACGACGAACGAGAGCTCGCCGCGCGTCGCCTTGCCGCCGGTCGGCTCGCTCGTGACGTTGAAGTCGCGCTTCTCGAAGTACGGCCGCAACGCGCTCTTCATCGCTGCTCCTTCGCGCTCGACGGCGCGAGGCTCGCCATCAGCGCCGGGACCTCGGCGGCGAGCTCGCTCGCGAGATAGCCGACCGGCCCGCGGCGCTCGGCGAG
>JASLGD010000141.1 GCA_030150305.1 Caldimonas sp.
ATGCCGACCGCCGAGACGATCGAGTAGACGCCCTTCCACGGCTGCTCGCCGAGGCGCGCGATCGTCGCCGTCCGCCACGCCGGCGCGACGATCGATACGCTGTGGATGCCGAGGAAGACGACGAGTCCGGCGATCAGGACGAGCATGCGCGATTGTGGCGCGGAACTCCGGCGCCGCGGCCCGCAACGATCAGGCGGCGCTCGGCTGCGGCACCGCAGGTCGCAGGTGCGGCTTGACCCACAGCCACGCGACGACGCCGATCGACATCATCGCCAGCGACGTCACGGCGAGCGCGACCGGCGAATGCATGACGACCGGAGCGACGGCGCCGGCGACGATGCCGTTCGCGCTGCTGCCGACGAACGCCTGCAGCGAAGACGCCATGCCGCGCCGCTCGGGCACGAGGTCGAGGACCATGAGCGTGACCACCGGAACCATCGTCGCCCAGCCGAACGCGTAGAGCGCGATCGGGAACAGCGCCCACCACGGCGACGGTGCGAACAGCAGG
This sequence comes from Caldimonas sp., assembly GCA_030150305.1. Classification (GTDB taxonomy): domain Bacteria; phylum Pseudomonadota; class Gammaproteobacteria; order Burkholderiales; family Burkholderiaceae_C; genus Schlegelella_A. The sequence continues at coordinate 509 of JASLGD010000141.1, forward strand.
TTGAGGATCACGTTGACGATCGCGACCGCGGCCATGACGACGAAGCCCAGGCGGATCTGGCGCGTCGGCTTGACGCGGCCGGCCATGCGGCCGGAGACGTACGCGCCCGACGTGATGCCGGCGATCGTGAGGACGAAGAACCAGAAGAACTGCGACGGCGGCAAGGCGAGGATCTCGCCGAGGAAGATCGGCGCCGACAGCACGTACAGGAACATGCCGTTGAACGGGATGCCGCTCGCCAGCGCGAGCATGAGGAAGCGCGGATTGCTCGCCAGGCTCCAGTAGCCGCGCAGCAGGTTGGCGACGTTGAACGGCTGCTTGTGCGTCTCGTGCAGCGTCTCCGGCAGCAGCCGCCAGTTGAGCGCGAGGAGCGCGATGCCGACCGCGGTCAGGAGCCAGAAGATCGAAGGCCAGCCGGCGTGCGTGAAGAGAAAGCCGCCGACCATCGGCGCGATCGCCGGCGCGACGCCGAAGTAGATCGTCACCTGCGACATCACGCGCTGCGCGTCGGCGGGCGGGAACATGTCGCGGATGACGGCGCGCGAGACGACGATTCCCGCACCGGCCGACATGCCCTGCAGCGCGCGGAAGAAGACGAGCGCGCCGATGTGGCGCGAGAGCGCGCAGCCGACCGAGGCGAGCGTGAAGACGACGAGGCCGCCGAGGACGATCGGCCGCCGGCCGAAGCTGTCGGAGAGCGCGCCGTGGAACAGGTTCATCACGGCGAAGCCGAACAGGTACGCCGACAGCGTCTGCTGCATCTCGACCGGGTTGGCGCCGATCGCCTGGGCGATGCCGGTGAAGGCCGGCAGGTACGTGTCGATCGAGAACGGCCCGAGCATGCCGAGGCACGCGAGCAGGACGGCGAGCGCCCAGCTCGGCGCCTGCCAGATCGTTCGTGCGTCGGGGTTCATCGCTGGCTGCCGTCGACCATGGCACGCGGCGCGCCAGGGGGCCGAGAAAAAGTGTGAAGCGAGCCGATAGGCCGGATTCTGTGCGGACCCGCGACCTTGCGATCGCGGGCCGTGGCCGCCATTCGTCTGGGCCGGACATCGCTGCCCGGCTCGGTGCTACCTACCCGCCGGCTCGTGCGGGACCACACTTCGAGGCGAGCGCCGAAGCGCCCGCCCGCGCCGGCCTATTTGGTATTGCTGCGCGTAGAGATTGCCCGTTTCACCCGGCGCCGCCTCGCGGCCGCGCCGACTCGTCTCTGTTGCTCTGATCCTCACCTCGCGGTGGACAGCCGTTAGCTGCTACGCCGCCCTGTGCAGTCCGGACCTTCCTCACGTGTCGCCGAAGCGACGCGCGCGGCGGCCTGGCCCGCTTCACGTCGCGATTATCGGCGGCCCGTGGGCGCTGTTGCGTCCATGCGAGTCTTGAGCAAGCGCAAGGTCGAAGCCGTGCGGCCGCTCGCTAGAATGCGCCCCTGCGGGGTCACGGGCCCGCTCTCGGCGCGTCAACCGAACCCCCGTTGGCGCGTTCTCTGGTGGTCTCGCTCTTGCCATGCATGGCACGGAAGGGCGGCGACTCTCTTTCCAATGCCCCTTCCCTTTCAATGCAACGTTCAGGAGTAACCGAATGAAAACCAAACTCGTTCTGGGAGCAGTCGCCGCGGCCGTCGCCGTCTTCTCGCAAGGCGCGTTCGCGCAAGCCGCTTCGTCGCCGACCCGCGCCGAAGTCAAGGCGGAAGCCAAGAAGAGCCACACGCCCGCGGGCGAGGCCACCGGCTCGGTGACCCCGAGCAAGAGCTCGAACACGACCAAGGAAGAGCGCAAGGCGCAGACCAAGGCCGATCGTTCCTCGGGCCAGCTGAAGGCCACCGGCGAAGCCGGCGACCTCGCCGGGACGCAGCCGGGCAAGGGCTCGGAAGTCGATCGCACGGCGCGCAAGGCGGACACCAAGGCCGCGGTCAAGGCGGGCAAGACCCAGCCCGCCGGCGAAGCCGCGCAACCCGCCGGCGAAAAGCCGATGAAGTAAGAGCTGCCCTGGCGCCGCACGTCGGCGCCGCAGCCCGAAAGGCGACTCCCGGCGGAGTCGCCTTTTTCGTTGCCTCTTCGTTTTCCTCTTTGTTTGCCGAATCTGCTCGGCTCTTCGCCGCCGCGCGCGCCTGACGGACGTCGCGGACCGTTGCCGCGCGAATAGTCGAACTGCCGGATCGGCCGGATCGCGTGCTCGTGCGGCAGCTCCGCCCAGCCGCACAGGCCCGCCTTTTTCCAGTTGCCGTAGGCGCGCCGGATGCTCGTCTCGCCGAACGTCGACAGCTCGTCGAGGATGAGGTCGATCTCGGCCGCCGGCGAGTTGTCGGCGTCGATGAGGAGCGCGATGCGCGGCGGACGGTCGATCGCCATGCGACCGTTGCCCGCGTTCATGGCTCGAGGCGCCAGGCGAGCGTCTCGCCGCCGCGTAGCGGCTTGACCTCGGCATCGCCGAACGGCAACGACTCGGGCACCGTCCACGCCGACTTGCGCAGCGTCACCGTCGACGCGTTCGGCGCCAGTCCGTAGAACGCCGGCCCCGCGAGGCTCGCGAACGTCTCGAGTCGGTCGAGCGCGCCGGCCGCGTCGAACGCCTCGGCGTACAGCTCGAGCGCGCTGAACGCGGTGTAGCAGCCGGCGCAGCCACTCGCGTGCTCCTTCAGCACGGCAGCGTGCGGCGCGCTGTCGGTGCCGAGGAAGAAGCGTCCCGTGGCCGAGGTCGCGGCGGCGACGAGCGCGCGGCGGTGCTCCTCGCGCTTGAGCACCGGCAGACAGTAGTAGTGCGGCCGCAGGCCGCCCGTGAAGATCGCGTTGCGGTTGTAGAGCAGGTGGTGCGCGGTGATCGTCCCCGCGGTCAGCGGCCCGGCGTCGGCGACGTACTGCGCGCCTTCGCGCGTCGTGACGTGCTCGAGGACGATGCGAAGCGCGGGGAAGTCGCGGCGCAGCCTGGCGAGATGACGGTCGATGAAGACCGCCTCGCGGTCGAAGACGTCGACCGCCGGATCGGTGACTTCGCCGTGGACGAGGAGGACGATGCCTTCGCGCTCGGCGGCGGCGAGCGTGGCAGCGACCTTGCGCAGGTCCGTGACGCCGGCGTCGCTGTGCGTCGTCGCCCCAGCCGGATAGAGCTTGATCGCGACGACGCCGGCGGCTCGCGCTTGCGCCATCTCGGCCGGCGGCGTCGCGTCGGTGAGGTAGAGCGTCATCAGCGGCTCGAACGTGCTGCCCGGCGGCACCGCCGCGACGATGCGGTCGCGGTACGCGAGCGCCTGCGCGACGGTCGCGACCGGCGGCCGCAGGTTCGGCATGATGATCGCGCGGCCGAACTGGCGCGCGCTGTGCGGCACGACCGAGCGCATCGCGTCGCCGTCGCGCACGTGCAGGTGCCAGTCGTCGGGGCGGACGATCGTGAGCGTCTGGGTCACGCGGCGATTCTCCCATCCGCCGCGCGCCGACGACGCCGTCGCGGTGCGGCGGCGGTCGCCGGCACGCCGCTCAGTGCTGCAGGATCTTCGAGAGGAAGTCCTTGGCGCGCGCGGAGCGACCGTCGGGGTTGCCGAAGAACTCGTCGCGGGTGCAATCCTCGACGATCTTGCCCGCGTCCATGAAGATGACGCGATGGCTCACCTTGCGCGCGAAGCCCATCTCGTGCGTCACGACCATCATCGTCATGCCCTCCTGCGCGAGCGCGACCATGACGTCGAGCACCTCGCCGACCATCTCCGGGTCGAGCGCCGAGGTCGGCTCGTCGAACAGCATGACGATCGGGTCCATGCTGAGCGCGCGCGCGATCGCGACGCGCTGCTGCTGCCCACCCGAGAGCTGGCCCGGGAACTTGTCCTTGTGGGCGGCGAGGCCGACGCGGCTCAGCATCTTCATGCCGCGCGCGAGCGCGTCGGCCTGCGTGCGGCCGAGGACCTTGATCTGCGCGAGCGTCAGGTTCTGGGTGACCGTGAGGTGCGGGAACAGCTCGAAGTGCTGGAACACCATGCCGACGCGCGAGCGCAGCTTCGGCAGGTTGGTCTTCGGGTCGGAGAGCGAGATGCCGTCGACGACGATGTCGCCCTTCTGGAACGGCTCGAGCGCGTTGACCGTCTTGATCAGCGTCGACTTGCCCGATCCCGAAGGGCCGCAGACGACGACGACCTCACCCTTGTTGATCGTCGTCGTGCAGTCGGTCAGCACCTGGAAGGTGCCGTACCACTTGGAAACGTCTTTGATGTCGATCATGGCGACGCTCGGTGCGCTCAGCGGATGATGGCGATTTTCCTCTGCAGCTGGCGCACGGCCATCGAGAGGGTGAAGCAGATGACGAAGTAGACGACCGCCGCGACGAGGTACGTCTCGACCGGCCGGTTGAAGTTCTTGCCGGCGACCTCGAAGCCCTTCAGCAGGTCGTAGGCGCCGATCGCGTAGACGAGCGAGGTGTCCTGGAAGAGGATGATCGTCTGCGTCAGCAGCACCGGCAGCATGTTGCGGAACGCCTGCGGCAGCACGATCAGCTTCATGCACTGCGCGTACGACATGCCGACGGCGTAGCCCGCCGCGACCTGGCCTTTCGAGACCGACTGGATGCCGGCGCGCATGATCTCCGAGTAGTACGCCGCCTCGAAGACGGTGAACGTGATGATCGCCGACGTCTCGGCGCCGAGCGGGCGCCCGAGCAGCAGCGGGATCAGCAGGAAGAACCAGAGGATCACCATCACCAGCGGGATCGAGCGCAGCGTGTTGACGTACGCGGCCGCGACGTTGACCAGCAGCGGCTTTCCGGAAAGGCGCATCAGCGCCAGCAGCGTGCCGATCGCGATGCCGCCGAGCATCGCGATGATCGTCAGCTCGATCGAGAAGACGAGCCCCTTGAGGATGTAGTTCTGGACGAGCGCCCAGTTGAAGAGGCTGAAGTCGAGGTTCGTCACGGCTTGCCCCCGATCATCCCGGGCACCTGCACCCGCGTCTCGATGAACGCGAAGATGCGGTTGACCGCGAACGCCGAGACGAAATAGAGCGCGGTGACGACCAGGTAGATCTGGATGCCCTTCGACGTCTCCTCCTGCGCCTGCAGCGTGAAGGAGATCAGCTCGCCGATGCTGACGGCGAACGCGACCGACGTGTTCTTGACGATGTTCATCGCCTCGCTCGTCATCGGCGGGATGATGATGCGATACGCGGTCGGCAGCAGGACGTAGCGGTAGGTCTGCGGCAGCGTCAGCCCCATCGCCAGGCCGGCGTAGCGCTGGCCCTTCGGCAGCGACTGGATTCCGGCGCGCACCTGCTCCGAGATTCGCGCCGAGGTGAAGAAGCCGATCGCGAAGACGACGAGCACGAAGCTCGGCACCGCGCGCAGCGACAGGAAGATCGACGGGATGACGTGGTACCAGAGAAAGATCTGCACCAGCAGCGGGATGTCGCGGAAGAGCTCGGTCCACGCGTCGCCGATCAGGACGAGCAGCCGGCTCGGCGTCGTGCGCAGGATGCCGAACAGCGAGCCCACGATGAGCGCGACGATCAGCGACAGCACGGCGAGCGAGATCGTCCAGCCCCAGGCGCGCATGAGCCAGTGGAGGTAGGTCTCCCCGCCTCCCGTGTCCTGAAGGAAGAACTCCCAATTCGCCAAACGGCCCTCCCAGGTGCCTTCGCGCGGCGCGCGCCGCGCATGAAAAAACGCGGCGCGGATGGCTCCGCGCCGCGCTGGGCCGCACTGTAAGCAAAGCCCGCGCCCGTCGCGCTAGGGCTTACCTCAGGCGTCGCTCCGGCGACTGCCGGAGCCGGTGCTCAGGGCTGCGTGTATTCCTCGAGCGGCTTGTCGGACGGGTTCGCCCACGCCGCCTTGGTCGCTTCGCTCGGCGGCAGGTTGACCTTGGTGTTGTTGGGCGGGATCGG
>JASLGD010000576.1 GCA_030150305.1 Caldimonas sp.
GCGTATGCGGGCGCTGCGTGGGTCTGCCCCGAGCTTCGCTGGAGCGCCGAGGGCGTCGACCGCGCCGACAGCGTCGTCGTCAATCCACATAAGTGGCTGTTCACTCCGATGGACTGCTCGACGCTCTGGACGCGCCGGCCGGAGGCGTTCCACGAGGCGTTCGCCCTCGTGCCGGAGTACCTCGCGGCGACGCCCGAGGCGGTCGACATCAAGGACTACGGCCCCGCGCTCGGTCGCCGGTTCCGCGCGCTCAAGCTGTGGACCGTGTTGCGCTGGTACGGCGCCGAGGGCTTGCGCGCCCTGATCCGCGAGCACGTGCGGCTCGCGCAGCTCTTCGCGGAGCTCGTCGAGGCCGAGCCGGGCTGGGAGGTCGTCGCGCCGCATCCGTTCTCGACCGTGTGCTTCTGCCACGTGGAAGCCGACAACGATCAGATCGCGCGCGACGCGACCGCGACCGGCGAGCTCTTCGTCGCGACGACGAAGCTGCGCGGCGAGACGATCATCCGGCTCGCGATCGGCAACGCGAAGACGAGCGAGGACGACATCCGCCGCTCGTGGGAGGTGCTGCGCTCGTGCGCGCCGTGATCTTCGACCTGTGGGAGACGCTGATCGACTGGGATCACGATGCGAACGCGCGCATGCACACCCGCGTGCGCGAACGCGTCGGCTTCGACTTCCACGAGCGCTGGAACCAGGCGAGCGAGCGCTACACGGTGCCCGTGCGGGAGGTGCTCGCCACCGTCGGCGTCCCCGACGACGCGCTGGACGAGGTGATCGAGATCCGGGCCGACTTCGTGCGTCACTGCCTCGTCCCGCGCGAAGGCGCCGTGGAGACGCTGAGGAAGCTTCGCGAGGACGGCGTGAAGGTCGGGCTGATCACCGTGTGCACCGAGGACGTCGAGCTGCTGTGGCCCGAGAGCGAGTTCGCCGGCCTGTTCGACGCCGAGGTCTTCTCGAACTCGGCCGGCCTCTCGAAGCCCGATCCGCGCATCTACCGCCACTGCTGCGAGCTGCTCGGCGTCGAGCCGGGCGAGGCGGTGTTCGTCGGCGACGGCGCGAACGACGAGCTCGCGGGCGCGCGCCGGGTCGGCATGGAGGCGATCCTGATCCATCGCCCGGGCGAGGATCCGCTTTGGCCCGAGGTGCGCGGGTGGGATGGTCCCCGTGTCACCTCGATTCCCGACGTCCTGGAGGTCCTGGAGCGATGCTGATCACAACCATGAACGACGTGCCCGGCCACACCGTCAGCGAGGTCTACGGCGAGGTCTTCGGCCTGACCGTCCGCTCGCGCAACCTCGGCTCGCAGATCGGCGCGGGCCTGAAGTCGATGATCGGCGGCGAGCTCGGCGGCATGACGAAGATGCTCGCGCAGGGGCGCGAGGAGGCGATCTCGCGGCTCACCGAGGAGGCGGAGTCGAAGGGCGCGAACGCAGTCCTTGCGATGCGGTTCGACACGTCCGAGCTCGGCAACACCTGGACGGAGATCTGCGCGTACGGGACCGCCGTGCGCATCGCAAACGCGTGATTCGCCGCTCGACCCGCGACGAAGCCGAGACGCACTTCGCGATCCAGCGCGCGGCGTGCATCGACTCGTTCCCGCACATCTTCCCGCCCGAGCTGTACCCGTACCCCGACGACGAGATCCGCGAGCGCTGGCGTACCGCAACCGGCACCGTGCTCGTCGCCGAGCGTGACGGTGACGTCGTCGGTGTCGTGCTCGTCGAGCAGTGCTGGCTGCACGGCTTCTACGTGCTGCCCGCATGGTGGGGAACGGGCGTCGCGAGCGAGCTGCACGACGCCGCGCTCGCGGCGATGCCCGACTGCGCCGAGGTGAAGCTGTGGGTCCTCGACGAGAACCGTCGCGCGCGGCGCTTCTACGAGAAGCACGGCTGGCGGCAGAACGGCGAGACGCGCGTCGTCCCGTACCCGCCGCAGCCGCTCGACGTCGGCTACTCGTACATCCGGGAAGAGCCGTGAGACGCAGGCGCCGCGAACCGGCGGCGCTCGAGCTGCTCGACGCGACCCTGCCAGAGCTGCGACGCGGCCTGACCGAGAGCGCGGCGCGCACGGTCGCGTACGAGCTGTTCGAGAAGCTCGGCTACGGCGCGGTCGCGGTCACCGACACGCACGAGGTGCTTGCGTTCGTCGGCGCGGGCGCCGACCACCACGGCGCAGGCGACCAGCCGATCCGGCCCGTGTACGAAGCGATCGCCCGCAACGCGCCGCTTCTCGCGCCGCTCGGCATCCGCACCGAGTGCGAGCACCCCGCCTGCCCGCTCGGCGCCGCCGCAGTCGTGCCGCTCCAGCTGCTCGACGGGCCGGTCGGCGCGATCGTGGCCTACGCGACCGCCGGCTCGCCGCTCGACGAGGCGGCCGTCGAAACGCTCGAGTCGCTGGGCCGCCAGCTCTCCGCGCAGCTCCAGCTCTCGGAGCTGCACTCCGCGACGACGACGGCGCTGCAGGCGCAGATGGAGCCTCACTTCGTCTTCAACGCGCTGAACACGATCGCGGCGTTCATCCGGACCGAGC
>JASLGD010000035.1 GCA_030150305.1 Caldimonas sp.
CGGCGCAAAACGATCGCGCCAACAATGATCTTGGTGCTGCGATGCGCACCTATACCGCGCCAATCGGACCAGCCAATCCCGCGCAGCCGAACGACGAGACCTACGCCACCACCGCCGACCGCGCCAAAGCGGCACACACCAAGTTCGACGCAGTGGCCGACAGATACGGCAGCACCAACGCCGGTAAGATCGCGCGCTACATGGGCGGCGTTACCGCCGTGCAAATGGGCGACAACGCCACGGGCGAACGCGAACTGCAGCGCGCCATCGATCACGGCTCTGCCGACGTCGCGTCGCTGGCCCGCATGGCGCTGGCCAGCGTCTATCGCAGCACCAATCGCGACCAGCAGGCGATCGACATCTACAAGTACCTGATCGACCATCCGACCAATGCCGTCGGCAAGAGTGCTGCTGAATTGGAGCTTGCCTCGGTCTATGAGACCAAGCAGCCGTCGGAAGCCGTTCGCCTCTATCAGCAGATACAGAAAGACGATCCGCAGAGTGCCGCGGCACAAAACGCCACCGCACGGCTATCCACGCTGAAACAGTAGTCGCCTATCGGGTGATCTCGGGCGCACCCCGATCACCCGATCACGAAATCACCCGAGTCTCACTTTCTGGGTCACTGTCCTTCTTCCACATCATGTCCGGCAAACATCTTCCCCGTGCCCGGCATCTGTTCCACTCGCAGGCTGGAGTACGCTTCCCCCGCATGCTCCGCCCAGAGTTCCACACTTACACCCCACAAGACTTTTTGAGGAGGCAGTCATGAAGGCTTTTCTGGTTGGCTTAGGCCTGGGTATCGGCCTCGGCGTGCTGTTCGCCCCGATGAGCGGACAGGAAACCCGCGACAATATCGCCGAGCGCGCCAATGATCTGGCGAACTCCGCCCGCGAGACCTATGAGCAGGGCCGCGACCGCATGCAGCGCGGCGTGAGCGCCATTCGCAACGTGGCCGGCGACGTTCGTGCCACCGGCACCGAGGGCCCAAACCTCTAGATTCCCCCGCCGTATCTCACACAAAAAGCAGCCGCTTCGGTGGCTGCTTTTGCTTTGGAGCCAGGCGCCATTTGGTTTGACACCCCGTCGCCTTAGCCCGTATTCTTGAGGTTCAGCCTGAGCGGCGGGTCCCCGTCTGGTACGGTGCCGAAGCGCGACTCGGTGTCTCCTCCGATGTTCATAGACATCCATGACTTGGAAGTCCAACCTCTTGATTTCAAGGAGGATTTCCGCCCGGATGCGATTGATCTCGGTCCCGATCTGCGCCAGCGCACGGATTTGAAGGCGCATGGCCGGGCCGAACTGATTGAGGAACATGGCACGCGGCGCGGCGAAACCATCCGGGACATCCGCATCGTGGCCGGTTTCGAGACCGAAGTGGAAGTGAGCTGTGCTCGCTGTCTCGAGGCGGTCACGCACGACGTGAAGCATCAGTTTGACCTGCTCTACCGGCCGATCGCCACGGTGAGCGAGGGGAGCGACGAGATTTCGATCACCCAGGCCGAAGCCGATATCGGCTTCTACCGTGGTGACGGGTTGCTGCTGGAAGATGTGCTGCGCGAGCAGGTGCTGCTGGCCGTGCCCATCAAAACGGTTTGCAGCGAGGGTTGCAAGGGCCTGTGCCCGCATTGTGGGCGCAATCTGAATCAGGGCTCATGCGATTGCCACGAGGAACGTGTCGATCCTCGCTGGGACGCGCTGAAGGAAGTTCGGGACAAGCTCCAGCGGAGCCGTTCCTGAAGGATTAGAATTCGAGCCGCACGCTGCGGACAAGACGAGGTTTTTTCATGGCAAATCCGAAACGGCGACATTCCAAGCGGCGCACGGCCATCCGTCGCGCCCACGATCACCTCACCGCGCAATCGCTCTCCGAGTGCCCCAATTGTCATGAGCGCAAGCTGCCCCATCGCGCCTGTCCCAAGTGCGGTCACTACAAGGGACGCGAAGTGCTCGAAGTGGAAGAGAAGGCGTAGGCCTCTTCTCCTCGCGCGGGCACGGGCTTCCGTGCCTTTTCTTTTAGCGTCGTTCCAGTCCGCAACGCACTCCGCGCTCTGCTGAACGCGGTTCAGTGCCAGGCAGGCGTAAGGCCCGATCGATGGGTTACAAGAAGACACCATGCCGACCGTCATAGCGCTGGACGCGATGGGCTCCGACCGCGCGCCCAAGCCCGAGGTGGAAGGCGCCATCCAGGCCGCCCGCCATCACGATATCGAAGTCGTCCTCGTCGGCCGTGAGCAGGACATCAAAGCCGAACTGCGCAATCATCCCTCCGCCCACGACCTCCCCATCCACATCGTCCATGCCTCCGAAGTCATCGGCATGCACGAAAAGGTCGAAGCCATCCGCAGCAAGCGCGACTCCTCGATGCGCGTGGGTCTGCGCCTGGTGCGCGAAGGCAAGACCGCCGGCTTCGTCAGCGCGGGCAATACCGGCGCGGCCATGGCCACCGCCAAAATGGTTCTCGGCGCGCTGCCCGGTGTCGACCGCCCCGCGCTCGCCGCTGTCTTTCCCACCGCCGCCGGCACCGCCGCCCTGCTGCTCGACGTCGGCGCCAATGTCGATTGCAAGCCCAGCAACATCGAGCAATTCGCCATCATGGGCGAGATCTATTTCCGCAGCATCTTCGGCGTGCAGCGCCCGCGCGTCGGCATCCTCAACGTAGGCGAGGAAGAAGGCAAGGGCAACGATCTCGCCAAGGCCGCGCTGCCGCTCGTCAAACAGCTTCCACTCGATTTCATCGGCAACGTCGAAGGCCGCGACCTTTATAACGGCAACGTGGACGTCATCGTCTGCGACGGCTTCGTTGGCAACGTCGCCCTCAAAGTTTCCGAAGGCCTGGTCACCACCATTCGCAGCATGCTCAAGGAATCGCTCCAGGCCACGCTCACGCGTCAGCTTGGTTACATGCTTTCGCGCAAGGCCTTCGAAGATTTCAAAAAGCGTCTCGACTACCGCGAGTATGGCGGCGCGCCGCTGCTCGGCGTGAAAGGCGTGTGCATTATCGGACACGGCTCGTCCAACGCGCTGGCCATTAAGAACGCGCTGCGCGTTGCCGCTGAATCCGCGCGGTCTGACATCAACCGCAAGATCGCCAGTGAACTGAAAGCCGTCAACGCGGGCACCGAGGCCGAAACCGCCACGTCGTAAGCTGATTTTGCTAGCTTCACATTCACTATGACCCTCGCCTTTCTCTTCCCCGGTCAGGGCTCGCAAAGCGTCGGCATGGGCCGCGAACTCGCGAACCTCTACCCGGTCGCGCAGGAAACCTTCGACGAAGCCGACGCCGCGCTCGGCTTCAAACTCTCGCAGCTCTGCTTCGAAGGTCCCGAAGACCAGCTCAAGCTCACCGAAAACACGCAGCCGGCGCTCCTGACGGTCTCCGCGGCGGCATTCGCCGTGCTGAAGGAGCAGGGACTCGCGCCGGATTACGTTGCGGGACATAGCTTGGGCGAGTATTCGGCGCTGGTGGCCGCGGGCAGCCTGCAGTTTCGCGATGCTGTCCGGCTGGTGCGGCAACGCGGACGGTACATGCAGGAAGCGGTGCCGGCAG
>JASLGD010000049.1 GCA_030150305.1 Caldimonas sp.
TCGTCTCGCACATCCGCAAGGCGACGCAGGGTCCGGTCGCGCTCGAGAACACGCATCCTTTCGTGCGCGAGCTGTGGGGGCGCTACTGGGTGTTCGCGCACAACGGCGACCTGAAGAGCTACGCGCCGCGGCTGCACGGCGCCTTCCGGCCGGTCGGCACGACCGACAGCGAGCGCGCGTTCTGCTGGCTGATGCAGGAGCTCGCGAAGTCGCACGCGACCGTCCCCGGCATTCGCGAGCTGAGCAGGACGCTCGCCGAGCTGATGCCGAGGATCGCCGCGCACGGCGTCTTCAACGCGATGCTGAGCAACGGCCAGGCGCTCTGGGCGCACTGCTCGACGCAGCTGCACCACATCGTGCGCAAGCATCCGTTCGCGCGCGCGTCGCTGCACGACGAGGACGTGACCGTCGACTTCGCCGAGCAGACATCGCCGAGCGACCGCGTCGCCGTCGTCGTCACCGAGCCGCTGACGAAGGACGAGGCGTGGGTCGCGTTCGCGCCGGGAGAGATGCGCGTCTTCGTCGACGGCGACGTCGGCGGCTAGCCGCCGAGCGGTCGCGGAGGCGGCGGGCATTTGCAACAAAATGCAGCCCGCACTTCCAGCAACCCATCCAATGGCCCAAGAGATCCCGGCACCGACGCCGCGCTTCGACACCTTCTACAAGCACGACGAGCTGACCAAGCTGCTGTTCGAGTACGCGCAGGCGTTCCCGACGCTCGCCGCGATCCGCTCGATCGGCAAGAGCTACGAAGGGCGCGAGATCTGGGTCGCGACGGTCACCAACACCGCGACCGGAGCCGCCGACGACAAGCCGGCGTTCTGGTGCGACGGCAACATCCACGCCGCCGAGCTGACGGCGTCGACGGCGGTCCTCTACTACCTCCACCAGCTGCTCACCGGCTACGGCAGCGATGCCGAGATCACGCAGTTGCTCGACACGCGGGCGGTCTACCTCTGCCCGCGCCTCAATCCCGACGGCGCCGAGCTCGCGCTCGCCGACCGGCCGCGCCACATCCGCTCGTCGACGCGCCGCTATCCGCTCGACGAGGAGCCGATCGACGGGCTCACCGCCGAGGACGTCGACGGCGACGGCCGCATCCTCTCCATGCGCATCCGCGACCCGCACGGGACGTGGAAGAAGTGCGAGCGGGATCAGCGCCTGATGGTCGCGCGCGAGCCTGGCGAGTTCGGCGGCGAGTACTACCGCCTGATGCCCGAGGGCCTGCTCAAGAACTACGACGGGCTCACGATCAAGGTCAACTCCGACCTCGAAGGACTCGACCTCAACCGCAACTTCCCGGCGGGCTGGCGACAGGAGTTCGAGCAGGTCGGCGCCGGCGACTATCCGACCAGCGAGCCCGAGGTGAAGGCGATGGTCGACTTCGTCGTCGCGCACAAGAACATCGGCGCCGCGGTCAGCTACCACACCCACAGCGGCGTGATCCTCAGGCCGATGGGGACGCAGAGCGACGACGACATGATCCCGGAGGACCTCTGGGAGATCAAACGCTTCAGCGAGCTCGGCGCCCGCCTCACCGGCTATCCGGCGATCAGCATCTGGCACGAGTTCAAGTACCACCCCAAGGAGGTCATCAGCGGCACGCAGGACTGGATGTACGAGCACCTCGGCGCGCTGTTCTGGGTGGTCGAGATCTGGTCGCCGAACCGCGAAGCCGGCATCACCGACTACAAGTGGATCGACTGGTACCGCGAGCACTCGGTCGACGACGACCTCAAGCTGCTCAAGTGGAGCGACGAGCACTGCAACGGCCAGGCGCACGTCGACTGGAAGCCGTTCATGCATCCGCAGCTCGGCGCGGTCGAGATCGGCGGCTGGGACAAGATGAACTTCTGGCGCAACCCGCCGCCGGCGCTGCGCGAGCGCGAGGCGGCGCGCTTCCCGAAGTGGATGACGACGATCGCGCTCTCGCTGCCGAGGCTCGAGCTGCTGCGCACCGAAGTGCGCGCGCTCGGCGTCGACACCTGGCGCGTGCGCATCGCCGTCGCCAACAGCGGCTGGCTGCCGAGCTACATCAGCAAGCGCGCGCTGGCGAGGAAGACGGTGCGCGGCGTCGTCTTCGAGATCCACCTGCCCGAGAACGACAGCAGCGTCTCGCTCGTCAGCGGCAAGCCGCGCATGGAAGGGCCGCAGCTCGAAGGGCACGCGCCGAAGTCGTCGCTGAACGCGTTCCTGCCGAGCCGCGACGTGACCGCCGATCGCGCCGTCGGCGAGTGGGTCGTGCGCGCGCCCAAGGGCACGCGACTCGCGATCGGTGCGCGCTCGGACCGCGCCGGCGCCGTCCGCGCGGAGGTCGTGCTCGACTGAGCCGCCCGCGTGCCGGCGCTAGTCGTCGAGCAGCGCGCCCTTGAAGAAGCTCCAGGCGCGGCCGTCGTGGAGATAGAAGCGGCCGTTCGCGCAGCCTTCCTTGCCGGGGAACTCGTCGCGGTACGCGCGCGGGACGAGACGCGCCAGCGCGTCGTCGTCGAGCTCGTCGAACTGCTCCGGCGTGATGGCGCGCCCGACGCGCAGCCGCGGACCGTCCATGCCCGCCGCCGGCGTTAGAAGCGCATCCGCACGCCGCCGGCGAACGCGTTGCCCGACGACGTGAAGCTGAGCTTCTCGAACATCGCCGCGACGTAGACGTCGGTGTGCTTGGAGAGGAAGTAGTCGTAGCCGATCGACGTCGTCTGGTCGGTGACCGCCTTCAGGCTCGTCTTGATGTGCGAGTTGCCGTAGGCGATCAGGATGAGGCTGCTGCTGAGCGGGATCGCGCCGCCGATCTGGTAGAGGATCGTCTACGGCCAGGTCGGCCGGCTCGAGACCCACGCCGACGTCGGCGTGCAGACGATCCTCTACCAGATCGGCGGCGCGATCCCGCTCGGCAGCAGCCTCATCCTGATCGCCTACGGCAACTCGCACATCAAGACGAGCCTGAAGGCGGTGACCGACCAGACGAC
>JASLGD010000051.1 GCA_030150305.1 Caldimonas sp.
CGGCCATTCGATGTTCTCCTCGAATGGCGCCCTGCGCCGCTTGCAGATGTGCGCGGACTGCCGCGTGGTCGACATGATGTCCAACAAGCAGGAGACGTCGATCCTCAAGCTCGGAGCGGAACGCTGATGCAGGCCGCCGCGGCCCCGGTCGAGATTCGCCGCCGCCTGCCCGCGGAAGAAGCGGCGCGCGCGGATTTCCACGCTTTGCTCGCGCGCCTGCTGCAGGCGCCGGCCGATGCGTCGCTCCTCGCCCAGATCGCCGCCGCGCCCGCGATGGAAGGCCCGCTGCGTGCATCGTGGCAGGGATTGGTGGATGCCTCGAGCGTCATGGACCCCGAAGCCGCGCGCGAGGAATACGAGGCGCTCTTCGTCGGCATGGGCAAGGCGCTGGTCTCGATCTATGCCGGCGTCGACCTCGGCGCGCCCGCGGCCGACCATCCGCGCGTGCGCATCCAGAAGGAGCTCGCCGATCTCGGCTTCGCGCGCCGCGACGGCGCGACCGAGCCCGAGGACCACATCGCCGGGCTCTTCGAGATGATGCGCGTGCTGGCGGGCGGGGCCCCGGGACGCGATCCCGCGCCGCTGCCACGCCAGCGCGTCTTCTTCGATACCTATCTCGCGCGCGCCGCGCTCGGTTTCTTCGAGGCGGTGCAAGCCGAGCCGCAAGCCAACTACTACCGCAAGGTCGCCGAGTTCGGCGCGGCCTTCATCGCATTCGAAGCGCAGTCGTTCGACCTGGACTAGAGCCACGAGGAGGCCGGAGATGAAAACCATCAAGCCCACCACCCGCCGCAAATTCCTGCTCGCTGCCGGTCTCGGCAGCGCCGGCGCCGTCGCCGCGGTGGCGACGCAGCACGCCGCGAAGCCCGCGACAGCGGCCTCGCCCGACGCGCCCGACGCGAACGAGACCCGCTACCGGCTCACCGAGCACATCCAGCAGTACTACAAGACGACGAAAGTCTGACGGAGGCCGCCATGCTGCTCACCCGCAAATCGTCCGCCGGCCCCGAGTCGCGCAATCCGCTCGCGCGTGCCGCCGCCGCGCTGGGAACCCGTACCGTCGACCGCCGCGCTTTCCTCAAGGGTTCGGGGCTGGCTGCAGGTGCCGCCGCGTTCGCGTCCCAATTGCCGCTCAACATGATCGGCGAGGCGCACGCGCAGCAGAAGGCGACCGGCAAGACGGAGCTCAAGAAGACCGTCTGCACGCACTGCTCCGTCGGCTGCTCGGTGCATGCCGTCGTGGTGGACGGCGTCTGGGTGCGCCAGGAGCCGGTGTTCGACTCGCCGCTGAACCTGGGCGCGCACTGCGCCAAGGGCGCGTCGGTGCGCGAGCACGGCATGACCGAGCACTCGCACCGCCTCAAGTACCCGATGAAGCTCGAGGGCGGCAAGTACAAGCGCATCACCTGGGACCAGGCCATCAAGGAGGTCGGCGACAAGCTGCTGCAGATCCGCCAGGAGAGCGGGCCCGACGCGGTGTTCTGGGTCGGCTCCTCCAAGCACAGCAACGAGCAGGCGCAGATGATGCGCAAGTTCGTGTCCATGTTCGGCACCAACAACATGGACCACCAGGCGCGCATCTGCCACTCGACCACCGTCGCGGGCGTCGCCAACACCTGGGGCTACGGCGCGATGACCAACTCGTACAACGACCTGCTGAACACCAAGTGCATGATGTTCATCGGCTCCAACGCGGCCGAGGCGCATCCGGTCTCGATGCTGCACGCGCTGCACGCGAAGGAGACCGGCGCCAAGATGATCGTGGTCGATCCGCGCTTCACGCGGACCGCGGCCAAGGCGGACCAGTTCATCCGCCTGCGCTCGGGCACCGACATCGCGTTCATGTTCGGCATGCTCTACCACATCTTCAACAACGGCTGGGAAGATCCGCAGTACATCCATGACCGCGTGTACGGCATGGACAAGGTGCGCGAAGAGGTGATGAAGAAGTGGACGCCGGACAAGGTGACGGAAGTCACCGGCGTCGCCGAAGCCGACGTGTACGCCGCGGCCGAGACCATGGCCAAGAACCGGCCCTCGACCATCATCTGGTGCATGGGCCAGACCCAGCACACCACGGGCAATGCGATCGTGCGGACCTCGTGCATCCTGCAGCTCGCCCTCGGCAACGTGGGTGTGGCGGGCGGCGGCACCAACATCTATCGCGGCCACGACAACGTGCAGGGTGCGACCGACGTGGGCCCGAACCCCGACTCGCTGCCGGGCTACTACGGCCTCGCGGAAGGCGCGTGGAAGCACTTCTGCAAGGTGTGGGGCGTGGACTACGAGTGGATGAAGGGCCGCTTCGCCTCCAAGGCGATGATGGAGAAGCCCGGCATGACCGTCTCCCGCTGGATCGACGGCGTGCTCGAGAAGAACGACCTCATCGACCAGGACAACAACCTGCGCGCGATCGTCTTCTGGGGGCACGCGCCGAACTCGCAGACGCGCGGGCTGGAAATGAAGAAGGCGATGGAGAAGGTCGACCTCATGGTGATCGTCGATCCGTATCCCACGGCTTCGGCCGCGATGCCGGATCGCCAGGATGGCGTTTACCTGTTGCCGGCCGCGACACAGTTCGAGACCTCGGGCACGGTGACCGCCTCGAACCGCTCGATCCAGTGGCGCGAGAAGGTGATCGAGCCGCTCTTCGAGTCCAAGCCGGACCACACGATCATGCTCGCGTTCGCGCGCAAGCTCGGCTTCGGCAACGAGTTCGTGAAGAACATCAAGGTCACCAAGGACAAGACCGGCTGGGACGAGCCCTCGGTCGAGGACATGCTGCGCGAGATCAACGCCGGCAACTGGACCATCGGCTACACCGGACAGACGCCCGAGCGGTTGAAGGCGCACATGCGGCTGCAGGAGTACTTCGATCCGAAGACGCTGCGTTGCGAGCA
>JASLGD010000116.1 GCA_030150305.1 Caldimonas sp.
TGTACATCACCCAAGTGGGCGCGGCCACCGAGATGGGGCGTTACGGCAGCCTCACAGACGATCTGTCGGTCAGCGCCCCGAAGTTCGAGCACGCTGTGCGCAGCTTGGCTCGCGGCACAGTGCATGGCGACGAGGCGTTCGGCTTGCGCAGCCTGGTCGTGTTCTGCGTGGCCGAAGCGCTGCGCTTCGACGGCCTGGCTCACGAAATCGGCTTCGCGCTGCGCACAGTAAGCGTGGCGGGAGGCGCCAAGGCGATGCCCTTGGCACGATGGTGGCCCATCGTGCATGCGTGGGGCCAGGCGTGCGACGCGGTGTGGGCAGGGCTCGGCGTCGAGCTTCGCCGTGCGTCGCTGCTGCCGGCGGCTGCACGCAACGGCGAGGACCGCACCCGGTCAGCTCGCGTCACGTACGAGCACATGAGCGGCGCCCTGCTCGAGGCCGCGAAGGGCGCCGCTGTGCTGAAGCGACCCGCGAATTGATCTGACAGGCCACGGCGCAGCCCCTCTTCTCCCTGACTCGCATGGCACGTAGATCACGGCCATCGCCGACACACTCGGTTGCGCTTTGTCGCTGAAATCCGCTTTTCACCGAATTCGGCGTCGGCTTTCGGCAGGAGCTGACGCTCAGCGCACTCAGCCCGTGTGACCGCAGTCAGTCTGCAGCGGTGACTGGCCCTAACCAGCGGACAGCGGGAGCGCAGCGGTCTAGGCAGCCTGCTTGACTTGCTCGAGATGCGCGGAGGTTTCCTTCTTTCCGACCGTCCGCAACGCGACAAGCGTCGGCAGGAACTTCCGATTCGGTCGCGCCTTGCCGCTCTCCCAGTTGTAGATGGTCTGTCCGGAAACGCCGAGCAGCAAGCCAAGATCGTTGGCCGACAGACCGAGTCGCTTGCGGTGGCCGATCAAACCCTTGGCACTGAAGCGCATGCCTTCCGGAATCGACTCGTCATTGGCAGCCGGTGCTGCACGAGGCGCACTCTTCGCGCTGACTCGAAGCCGACGCTCGGCTTCCGCAACCCGCCGCTTCAAGGCTGCGATCTCAGCCCGATAAGTCGCGGACGCCTTCTTCAACGCAGCTGTTTCACTACGCAGCTCCTTTCGGGCGACGCGGGCAATTTCCTGTTTGAGCACTGATGCGATGTTTGGCATCGGCGGTTCCCGTAACGACGATGGAAGCGATCCTAAACGCTTCATAGAAGCCGAAAGATGCCCGTTTGCAAAGCCCTTCACGCTTCGCTCGAAACGAAGAGCGCTGCATCCCATCGCCTTTCTCGGCCGAGAAGCGTCACTGACGGCGGTCCGCTTTCGGGAGCGCTGTCGGGACATCTTGTCGGCCGCGGGCAACAGAGTTACCGTTGCGGTGCCCAGCGGAGCGACACATGAGCGACACCGAGCAGCCACGCGCCCCGTTGCCTCCTTTCGACACCGATAGCGCGGCGCAGAAGGTCAGGATGGCCGAGGACGCGTGGAACACGCGCGATCCGCAGCGCGTTGCGATGGCTTACTCGCCCGAAAGCGAATGGCGAAACCGAGCCGAGTTCTTCTCCGGCCGCGATGCGATTAGAGCCTTTCTCGTCCGCAAGTGGAACCGCGAGCTCGACTACCGGCTCATCAAGGAACTTTGGGCGTGCCAGGGGAACCGCATCGCTGTCCGTTTCGCGTACGAGTGGCACGATGACGCGGGCAGCTGGTTCCGCTCGTACGGCAACGAGAACTGGGAATTCGACGAGCGCGGCTTCATGCGGCGGCGCATCGCCAGCATCAACGACCTGCCGATCGCGCAGTCAGAGCGCAAGTACCACTGGCCGCTCGGTCGGCGTCCCGACGACTACCCGGGACTGTCGGCGCTCGGCCTCTAGCGACAGCGACCTTGCGAGGCGCCGAGCGTGCGCACAGAGACTTCCTGGCGCCGGCCGGCTCGGTCACAAGAGGTCGCCCTCTTCCACGAGTGGGCGCTCGGTGGCGCATGATGCGGCCCCACCACCGGAGCTCTTAACCAGACGGCCGACCACCTCCGGCCGCTCAACCGTCGAACGTGTCCGTGGAAGTCGCGATCAAGTTCAAATTGGCACCCGAAGCGGAGCCCGCGATGGAGGTTGTCTGCCCTGGGTGCGGACGACCGTGGGACGTCAAACGGTCGCAGCTGAGGGACGTGACGGACCTGGCTTGTCCGTCCTGCGGCGCGATACATCCACTGCGGCGGCAGGAAGTGCTCGACGCCTTGCAGCACCTGCTCGACGCGTTTTGGCAGGAAGCCGGGGGCGAAGTCAGGCGGCGTGAGTCCGCCGCAACTCGCCGAGGTCGAGTCTAGGTCATGGACCACGAGGCTCTCGTCGGCAAGTACCTACGCCTGCGCCAAGAGCTGACCGCGTCGAGCGCAGCTGACCATCGCAGCCGGGTGCTCAGCGACATGAAGACGCTTGAGCTGCAGCTTGCGCGTTCAGACGTGCGCCAGTTTGCAGATACCGAACCCCTGGCGGTGGACGAGACGTTGCCGCGGTAGCGAGCTGTCGCCGTTGCGTGACAGCCTCCATGGCATGCATCTTCGGCGCTTGGCGTCGGTCGCGGGCTCAACGGAGCCAACCACACAACAGTCCGTACACCTCGGCGCTGGATAGCAGATCCAGGTGATCCGTCTCGAAGACCACCGCCTGGCGGTCCCGGACGAAGCCGAGTCGGCGATCCGGCTCGGGGTGCTGGCCGAGCGCGCTCGCGACGGGCACCAGTCCGTCGCCGAGCAGCCTCGACTTCGGGCTCTGCGCCGCCGCACCCACGCTGCCAGCAATGGCGTAACAGCGGGTCCGGTCCGGCAGGCTCACCTGCGCGCACCGGTGCGTGCCGTCGTCAGCGGCCGGCGCGCTCACGATATTGCCCAGTCGCAAGTCGTTGAGACCGGCGCTGCGCAGCTTGCCGACGCGGGCGAGCGGCGCGGCGTAGGGGACCGCGCCGAGCAGACGGTCGATGCCATGGCCCGCACGCTCGAGCGGTGCACCCTGATGCGGCGTGCCGAGGCAGATCAGATCGTCAACGCGAGACGGCCAGCGCAGCGGGTCGCGCTGGATCCGCGCGCCGTGATGAATGGCGCTGCGGACCACCAGACCGCCCATGCTGTGAGCCAGCATCGACAGGCGTTGGATCGGCATGGGCCAGGCGTCGTACAGACGCTCCATCAGCTGCGCGAGGATGCGGCCATTGGTCGACACACTGAGGCCGCTGTTGTAGTGGAGATAGACCGGGGTATAGCCAAGCTCTCGCGCCAGCGATTCACCGTGATCATGGCCCGCGCGCTGCCACTGCAGATCGTTCATGCACAGTCCGTGCAGCATCACGAGCAGCCTCGGTGTCGCCCTGTGCAAACCGGAACGCATCGCGACCCGTTCGAGGAGCATCGGCCGGCCGGAGCGGCGAAACGCCATCGTGATCGCCAACGGGTTGCCTGTCGCGGCCAAGTAGTCGCCGAGCACGCCGTTGAGCGCTGCGACGACAGCCTCGCGCTCCGGACGAGGAGGCAGGCGCGAGTCCGGTGCCGCCAAGGCAGGACGTAGCAACCCCAGCAAGACCTCGGCGCTGCCGCCTGTCAGTCGCGTCACGCCGCGCACCGTCTTGTACACGAGCCCGGTGCGACCTCGGGTCACTTCATCCGCGTCGACCGCCTCGACGGCGCCTTGCAGCCGCCGCCCGCTCGCGATGCCCGCATGCATCGCTTCGACGAGACTCGCCAGCCCGGCCACTGCGTCGGCGGTCAGGCGGGCGGCGCCGCGCAGATCGGCGGCCTGCAGCAGCGGCTGGGTCATCGTTGAGTGTGGCACGAAGGACCTCTACGCTGCGATCGTTACGCTGGGAATGGCTGTGCGCCTTGTCGCGGCTGTTCCGCATAAGAATCGCGACGCTCGGCTGGCTTCGTGTACACTGACGTGGCTGACATGCACAAGACCGTTTGCTCGTAGGTCTTTCTTCCCGCTCCGGTGTTCTGCCGGCGGTCGAGTCGAATCCCTTCTTGAAGATCTTCTTGGCGTTTCATCGCTGGGCGCGCCGTTGCGCCCGGCAACTTCGAAAGGTATTCGACATGACGACTCAAACCGGCACCGTGAAGTGGTTCAACGAAGGCAAGGGCTTCGGCTTCATCGCCCCCGACGACGGAGGCAAGGACCTCTTCGCGCACTTCAAGGAAATCCAGGGCAGCGGCTTCAAGACGCTGACGGAGAACCAGCGAGTGGAGTTCGAGGTGACGCAGGGCCAGAAGGGCCCGCAGGCGTCACGGATTCGCAGCGTCGGCTGACGCTCACGCACTCTGCCGATGTCGGGCCAGCCCTGACGTCGTTCGACGAAAGCGCGGCTGGTCCGCGCTTTTTTCATCTCGGCAAAGGATGACCATGAAGAACCTACAGGAAGCCACCGAGCGCATCTGCGAGCTGAAGGGGAGCTTGATCGCGCTCGATGCCCTCATCCCGGCGCTCATCGAGGCGCTGCCTGCATCGCCGCGCGCCGCGCTGTGGGAGTCCTTCGATGCCCGTGCCGAAGCGGCGCGCACGATCCTATTGCACGCCGACGTCTCAGACGTCGTCCTCGCGACGTTCGAGCGGGACGTCGCACGCCATCGCGCCGTGCTCCACGGTTGCGCGGCACTTGACGAGGTCGCGAGGAACGCACGCGTCTGACCCCTGCGTCTGACGCGTGGTCGGCGTCGGATGCTCGATCCAGTTCTTCGCCGGATCGTCAGCTTTCGGGCCAGACATGCGAGTCAATGAATGTCGCTGATGGGTCGACTGCCGGCACGGCCGCCGCGTCGAGGTGCACGGGAAGTAGTTCGTGCCCGCAGCTCACGCCGCAGTTAGCGGCGGAAGCGGGCGCAACGCTCGGCAAGTCGTGGTGCGAGCAGCGAAGCGACCGCAAAGACGGCGCCGAGCAGCGCTCCGGAGATCACGTCCAGAACGACGTGCTGCTTGATCAGCAGCGTTGACAGTACGATCGCCGAACACCACGTCAGGTTGAGGGCGTGCATCAGCGCCGGAGCGCCGATGCCTCGCCAGACGTGGCGCAGGCGAATCATCGTGAACGTGGCTGTCGCCACATGCATGGACGGGAAAGCGTTGCCCGAGGCGTCTACCCCCCGCAGCATCG
>JASLGD010000167.1 GCA_030150305.1 Caldimonas sp.
AACCCGCGCGTGTCGCGCTCCTCGGCGTTGGCGTCGAAGGCGACCGGCTTTCCGATCGCCAAGGTCGCGGCCAAGCTCGCGGTCGGCTACACGCTCGACGAGCTGAAGAACGACATCACGGGCGGCGCGACGCCGGCGAGCTTCGAGCCGTCGATCGACTACGTCGTCACCAAGGTGCCGCGCTTCGCCTTCGAGAAGTTTCCCGCCGCCGACTCGCGGCTGACGACGCAGATGAAGTCCGTGGGCGAAGTGATGGCGATCGGCCGCACGTTCCAG
This sequence comes from Caldimonas sp., assembly GCA_030150305.1. Taxonomy (GTDB): domain Bacteria; phylum Pseudomonadota; class Gammaproteobacteria; order Burkholderiales; family Burkholderiaceae_C; genus Schlegelella_A. Next base: position 277 of record JASLGD010000167.1, read on the forward strand.
GAGAGCCTGCAGAAGGCGCTGCGCGGGCTCGAGACCGGCATCGACGGGCTGACGTCGCGCTCGAGCGACCGCGAGGAGATCGTCCAGGAGATCGGCGAGGCCGGGCCCGAGCGGCTGCTCTATGTCGCCGATGCGTTCCGCATCGGCATGAGCCTCGGCGAGGTCTTCGAGGAGACGGCGATCGATCCCTGGTTCCTCGCCCAGATCGAGGAGATCGTCGCCGCCGAGCGCGCGCTCGCCGGACGCTCGCTAGCGAGCCTGACCAGGCACGAGCTGCACTACCTCAAGGCGAAGGGCTTTTCCGATCGCCGCCTCGCGCGCCTGCTCGACGCCGGCGAAGGCGAGGTGCGCGCGCAGCGCCGCGCGCTCGGCATCCGCCCGGTCTACAAGCGCGTCGACACGTGCGCGGCCGAGTTCGCGACGCAGACGGCGTACATGTACTCGACCTACGACGAGGAGTGCGAGGCCGACCCGAGCGATCGCAGGAAGATCATGGTCCTCGGCGGCGGGCCGAACCGGATCGGACAGGGCATCGAGTTCGACTACTGCTGCGTCCACGCCGCGCTCGCGATGCGCGACGACGGCTACGAGACGATCATGGTCAACTGCAACCCCGAGACCGTCTCGACAGACTACGACACGTCGGACCGCCTCTACTTCGAGCCGGTGACGCTCGAGGACGTGCTCGAGATCGTCGACAAGGAACGGCCGCACGGCGTCATCGTGCAGTACGGCGGGCAGACGCCGCTCAAGCTCGCGCTCGATCTCGAGCGCGCCGGCGTGCCGATCGTCGGCACGTCGCCCGACTCGATCGACGTCGCCGAGGACCGCGAGCGCTTCCAGAAGCTGCTCCACGAGCTCGGCCTTCGCCAGCCGCCGAACCGCACCGCGCGCACCGAGGAGCAGGCGATCGCGCTCGCCCACGAGATCGGCTATCCGCTCGTCGTCCGGCCGAGCTACGTCCTCGGCGGCCGCGCGATGGAGATCGTCCACGGCGACAGGGACCTCGAGCGCTACATGCGCGAGGCGGTCAAGGTGAGCGAGAAGTCGCCGGTGCTGCTCGACCGCTTCCTCGACGACGCGATCGAGGTCGACGTCGACTGCATCAGCGACGGCGCCGAGGTCATGATCGGCGGCATCATGGAGCACGTCGAGCAGGCGGGCATCCACTCGGGCGACTCGGCGTGCTCGCTGCCGCCGTACACGCTGCCGGCAAAGCTCCAGGACGAGCTGCGCCGCCAGACGGCGCTGATGGCGAGAGCGCTCAAGGTCGTCGGCCTGATGAACGTGCAGTTCGCGATCCAGGGCGACACCGACGGCGACGGCGACGCCGCGACGATCTACGTCCTCGAGGTCAACCCGCGCGCGTCGCGCACGGTGCCGTTCGTCTCCAAGGCGACCGGCGAGCCGCTCGCCAAGATCGCCGCGCGCTGCATGGTCGGCCAGTCGCTCGCGAGCCAGGCCGGCGTTCGCGGCGAGGTCGTTCCGCCGTACTACTCGGTGAAGGAAGCGGTCTTCCCGTTCAACAAGTTCCCCGGCGTCGACCCGGTGCTCGGCCCCGAGATGCGCTCGACCGGCGAGGTGATGGGGACCGGGCGCACGTTCGGCGAGGCGATGCTGAAGAGCCAGCTCGGCGCCGGCTCGCGCCTGCCGTCCGGAGGCACCGTCTGCGTCACGGTGAAGAACTCCGACAAGCCGCGCGCCGTCGCCGTCGCGCGCGAGCTGCACGCGCTCGGCTTCCAGCTCGTCGCGACGCGCGGCACCGCCGCGGCGATCAGCGACGCGGGCATCCCGGTGCGCACGGTCAACAAGGTCAAGGACGGCCGGCCGCACATCGTCGACATGCTGAAGGCGGGCGAGATCCAGGTCATCTTCACGACCGTCGACGAGACGCGCACCGCGATCGCCGACACCCGCCACATCCGCCAGGCGGCGCTCGCGCAGCGCGTCACGTACTACACGAGCATGGCGGGCTGCGAGGCGGCGGTCGAAGGCATGAAGCACCGCGACGCGCTCGGCGTCGCTTCGCTGCAGGAGCTGCACGCCGAGCTGCGCTAGGGGCGGTCGCCGCACGTCGGCCAGGCGCTTGCCGTGCCGCTCCCCGCAACGTTCGCCAGGCGTTTGCCGCGCTGCTAGACTCGTCGCCAAGCCGCCGCCGCCGGAGTTTCCCGCGGCGGTTTTCCTTTTTGCCGGATTCCTGCCATGGCCACGATTCCGCTCACCCGACGCGGCGCAGAGAAGCTGCGCGAAGAGCTCAACCGCCTGAAGTCGGTCGAACGCCACGCCGCGATCCAGGCGATCGCCGAGGCGCGCTCGCACGGCGACCTTTCCGAGAACGCCGAGTACGAGGCCGCCAAGGACAAGCAAGGCTTCATCGAGGGCCGCATCGCCGAGCTCGAGAGCAAGCTCGCCGCGGCGCAGATCATCGATCCGGCGGCGCTCGACGCCGGGGGTCGGGTCGTCTTCGGCTCGACGGTCGACCTCGAGGACGAAGACAGCGGCGCCAAGGTGACGTACCAGATCGTCGGTGACGACGAGGCCGACCTCAAGCACGGCCACATCTCGATCAGCTCGCCGATCGCGCGGGCGCTGATCGGCAAGGTCGTCGGCGACGTCGCCGAGGTGCAGGCGCCGGGCGGCCTGAGGAGCTACGAGATCACCGGCGTTCGCTACGAGTGAGCTCGAGCGCGCTGCCGCGGCGCTTTGCCGCCTGGCTCGCTGGGATCTGGGCGGGCGCCGTCGCAGCGCTCGGGTTCGTCGCCGCGCCGGTGCTCTTCGCAGTGCTGCCGCGCGCCGAGGCCGGCGAAGCGGCGGCGCACCTGTTTCGAGTCGATGCGGCGCTCGGGCTCGTGCTCGGTGCCGTCCTGCTCGTGCTCACGCTGCAAGTCGCGCGCCGCGGCGCTGCCGTGGGCGGCTCGCGCTTCAGCGTCGAGATGGTGCTCGTCCTCGTCGCGCTCGCGTGCATCGTCGGCGGTCACTACGCGCTCGCGCCGATGCTCGAGGCGGCACGCGGTGACCGCGGCCGCTTCGCGCTGCTGCATGGCGCTGCGAGCGTCTTCTTCGTGATCAAGCTGGTGGCGATCGCGGTCGTCGCCTGGCGGCTCGCCGGCGGCCGCGCGCGCGACGACGCTACGGCTGCTGCGCCGATTTCTTGACGCTGGCGGTGCGGCGGCGCGCGCGCTTCAGCGTGCCGCCTGCCGTCAGCCGCATGTTGCCGAGGACGGTGATCTTCTTGACCTGCGGCCGATGGTTGCCGCTCTTCGGGAACTTGAGCACCTTGACGACCTTCGGCGCAGGCTTGCGGTCGTCGCGTTCGCTGCTCGCCTTCTTCGCCGTCGGCGGTCGCCACAGGACGAGGAGCTTGCCGATGTGCTGCACCGGCGCGGCATTGCAGATCGAGCTGAGCTCGGCGAGCAGCGCTTCGCGCGCCGCGCGGTCGTCGGAGAAGACGCGGATCTTGACGAGACCGTGCGCCGCCAGCGCCGCGTCGATCTCGTGCCGCACCGCCGCCGTCGCACCGTCGTGGCCGATCGCGACGACGGGGGCGAGGTGGTGCGCGTCGGCGCGCTTCTGCTTGCGCTCGGCGGCGCTGAGGACAAGGGCGGTCACGCCCCTATTATCGGCGCGCGATGGCGACGCGCGCGAAGGGCAAGAAGCTCAACAAGGCCTGGCTGCACGAGCACCTGACCGACCCGTACGTCAAGCTCGCGCAGCGCGAGGGCTACCGCGCACGTGCCGCCTACAAGCTGAAGGAGCTCGACGAGCAGCTGCATCTGCTCTCGCCCGGGCAGGTCGTCGTCGACCTCGGCGCGGCTCCGGGCGCATGGAGCCAGTACGTGCGCCGCAAGTTCGGACGCGGCGCGGCCGGCTCCGATCCCGCCGCGCGCCCCGGGCCGCTGCACGGCACGATCGTCGCGCTCGACCTGTTGCCGGTCGAGCCGATCGACGGTGTCGACGTCGTCGCTGGCGACTTCCGCGAGCAGGCGGTGCTCGACGCGCTCGAGGCCAGGCTCGGCGGCCGTCCGGTCGACGTCGTCCTCTCCGACATGGCGCCGAACCTCTCGGGCGTCGCGGCGACGGACGCGGCGCGCATGGCCGATCTCGTCGAGCTCGCGATCGAGTTCGCCCGCCGCCATCTGCGGCCGGAAGGCAAACTGGTCTGCAAGGTCTTTCACGGCAGCGGCTACAGTCAGCTCGTCGAGCGCTTCAAGGCGACGTTTCGGACCGTCAAGGCGGTCAAGCCGAAGGCCTCGCGGCAGAAGTCGGCGGAGACGTTTCTCGTCGGCATCGGCCCCAGGGCCGTTGCATCCGGCAACGATATCCGGGCGTAGCGAGGCAAATGCCCGGCCCTTGGGCCCCGAAGGGCGAGACTTGCGTGGACTAAAATCGGCCGCAGATGCCGTGGGTCGAGCACGCCTTGGCGGTCGGCTCTTTCCTGATTGGAGACGCGGTGAACAACCAATGGTTTTCGAAGGTGGCGGTCTGGCTGGTGATCGCCCTGGTCCTCTTCACCGTGTTCAAGCAGTTCGAGCGCACCGGCACCCAGACCGGCACGATCGGCTACTCCGACTTCCTCGAGGAAGTGCGCGCCAAGCGCGTCAAGAGCGTGACCATCCAGGAGATGGCCGGCGGCTCGACCGAGATCCGCGCCAAGACCAACGATGACAAGGAGCTGCGCACGACCGCGACGTACCTCGACCGCGGCCTGATCGGCGACCTCCTCAACAACGGCGTCAAGTTCGACGTCAAGCAGCGCGAGGAGCCCTCGTTCCTGCTCTCGATCCTCGCCTCGTGGGGGCCGATCCTGCTGCTGATCGGCGTCTGGATCTACTTCATGCGGCAGATGCAGGGCGGCGGCAAGGGCGGCGCGTTCAGCTTCGGCAAGTCGAAGGCGCGCATGCTCGACGAGGCGAACAACACGACCACCTTCGCCGACGTCGCGGGCTGCGACGAGGCCAAGGAGGAGGTCAAGGAGCTGGTCGACTTCCTCAAGGACCCGCAGAAGTTCCAGAAGCTCGGCGGCCGCATCCCGCGCGGCGTCCTGCTCGTCGGCCCGCCCGGCACCGGCAAGACGCTGCTCGCCAAGGCGATCGCCGGCGAGGCGAAGGTGCCGTTCTTCTCGATCTCGGGCTCCGACTTCGTCGAGATGTTCGTCGGCGTCGGCGCGGCGCGCGTGCGCGACATGTTCGAGCAGGCGAAGAAGAGCGCGCCGTGCATCATCTTCATCGACGAGATCGACGCCGTCGGGCGGCATCGCGGCGCGGGCCTCGGCGGCGGCAACGACGAGCGCGAGCAGACGCTCAACCAGATGCTCGTCGAGATGGACGGCTTCGAGACCAACCTCGGCGTCATCGTGATGGCGGCGACGAACCGTCCCGACATCCTCGACCCGGCGCTGCTGCGCCCGGGCCGCTTCGACCGTCAGGTCTTCGTGACGCTGCCGGACGTCCGCGGCCGCGAGCAGGTGCTCAACATCCACATGCGCAAGGTTCCGGTCGGCCAGGACATCCGCGCCGACATCCTCGCGCGCGGCACGCCGGGCTTCTCGGGCGCCGACCTCGCCAACCTCGTCAACGAGGCGGCGCTGTTCGCGGCGCGGCGCAACGGCCGCGTCGTCGAGATGGTCGACTTCGAGCGCGCCAAGGACAAGATCATGATGGGCCCCGAGCGCAAGTCGATGATCATGCCCGAGGAGGAACGCCGCAACACGGCGTACCACGAGGCCGGACACGCGCTCGTCGCGCGGCTGATGCCGAAGACCGATCCGGTCCACAAGGTGACCGTGATCCCGCGCGGCCGCGCCCTCGGCGTGACGATGCAGCTGCCCGAGAGCGATCGCTACTCGCTCGACAAGGAGCGCATGCTCTCGACGATCGCGGTGCTGTTCGGCGGGCGCATCGCCGAGGAGGTCTTCATGCACCAGATGACGACCGGCGCGAGCAACGACTTCGAGCGGGCGACGCAGATCGCGCGCGACATGGTGACGCGCTACGGCATGACCGACGAGCTCGGCCCGATGGTCTACGCCGAGAACGAAGGCGAGGTCTTCCTCGGCCGCTCGGTGACGAAGACGACCAACATGTCCGAAGAGACGATGCGAAAGGTCGACTCGGTGATCCGCCGCATCATCGACGAGCAGTACGCCGTCGCGAGGAAGCTCATCGAGGACAACCAGGAGAAGATCCACGCGATGGCTTCGGCGCTGCTCGAGTGGGAGACGATCGACTCCGAGCAGATCGACGACATCATGGCCGGCAAGCCGCCGCGGCCGCCGAAGGACTGGACGCCGACCTCGGCGCGGCCGACGAGCGTGCCGCCCGTGTCTCCTGGCAACGCGCCGGCAGCGGCGTGACGCTGCGGAGCGCGCCGACCGCGACGGGGCTTCGGCCCCGTTTTTCATGAGCGCTCGACGCTGGCGCGCCGGGCGCTTCGAGATCGATCTCGAGCGCCCGCGGGTGATGGCGATCGTCAACGTCACGCCCGACTCGTTCTCCGACGGCGACGCGGGCTCGACGAGCGCGGACGCGATCGCGCTCTGCCAGCGGCTGCTTGCCGAAGGCGCCGACCTCCTCGACATCGGCGGCGAGTCGACGCGCCCCGGCGCCGCGGCCGTCGACAGCGCGACCGAGCTCGCGCGCGTCGTCCCGGTGCTGCAGGCCGCGGTGCGGCTCGGCTGCCCGGTCTCGATCGACACCAGCAAGGCCGAGGTGATGCGCGTGGCGCTCGACCTCGGCGTCGACATCGTCAACGACGTCTTCGCGCTGCGCGGTGCCGGCGCGCTCGACGTCGTTGCCGCGCATCCGCGCTGCGGCGTCTGCCTGATGCACACGCGCGGCACGCCGCAGACGATGCTCGACGAGGCGCGCTACGACGACGTCGTCGCCGAGGTGGCCGCCTTCCTGCGCGAGCGGGTCACGGCCGTGGAATCCGCGGGGGTCGGGCGCGAGCGCATCGTCGTCGACCCGGGCATCGGCTTCGCGAAGAGGTCCGAGCACAACCTTGCGCTGCTCGCGCGCCAGCAGGTGATCGCCGGGCTCGGCGTTCCGCTCCTCGTCGGTTGGTCGCGCAAGTCGACGCTCGCGCGCCTCGCCGGCGTTGCCACGCCGGCGCGTGCGCGCAGCGCCGAAGAGCGCGCCCGCGTCACCGCGGCGAGCGTCGCCGCGGCCGTGCTCGCGGTCGAGCGCGGCGCACGCATCGTTCGCGTCCACGACGTCGCGGCGACGGTCGCGGCGCTCGCGGTGCGCGAAGCCGCGCACCCATAATCGCGCCGACCCAGGAACGCGCGCGCGACGCCATGACGAGAACCTACTTCGGCACCGACGGCATCCGCGGCACGGTCGGCGAAGCACCGATCACGCCCGACTTCATGCTCCGGCTCGGCCATGCCGTGGGCGCGGTGCTGCGTCGCGGCGACGCGAAGCGGCGGCCGACCGTGCTGATCGGCAAGGACACGCGGATCTCGGGCTACATGATCGAATCGGCACTCGAAGCCGGATTCGCGTCGGCGGGCGTCGACGTCGTCCTCACCGGGCCGTTGCCGACTCCCGGGGTCGCGTACCTCACGCGCGCGCTCCGGCTCGACCTCGGGCTCGTCATCAGCGCCTCGCACAACCCGTATCCCGACAACGGCGTCAAGTTCTTCTCCGCAGACGGCGAGAAGCTCGACGACGCGTGGGAGCGCGACGTCGAAGCGGCGCTCGCCGTCGAACAACGCTGGGTCGGCTCGGCCGAGCTCGGCCGCGCGCGCAGGCTCGACGACGCGAGCGGGCGCTACGTCGAGTTCTGCAAGAGCACGTTCGGCAACGAGCTGACGCTGCGCGGCCTGTCGGTCGTCGTCGACGCCGCGAACGGCGCGGCCTACCACGTCGCCCCCGACGTCTTCCACGAGCTCGGCGCCGACGTCGCCTCGATCGGCTGTCGTCCCGACGGCTTCAACATCAACGCCGGCGTCGGCGCGACGGCACCGCAGGCGCTCGTCGACGCGGTGCGCGCCGGACGCGCCGACTACGGCATCGCGCTCGACGGCGACGGCGACCGGCTGCAGATCGTCGATTCCGCAGGCCGGCTGTACAACGGCGACGAGCTGCTCTACGTGCTCGTCGCCGGTCGACTCGACCGCGGCGCGCCGGTCGCAGGCGTCGTCGGCACCCTGATGACGAATCTCGGGGTCGAGCAGGCGCTGCGCGCGCGCGGCGTCGAGTTCGTGCGTGCCGCCGTCGGCGACCGCTACGTCCTCGAGGAGCTGCTGCGTCGCGGCTGGCAACTCGGCGGCGAGGGTTCGGGGCACCTGCTCGCGCTCGATCGTCACACGACGGGCGACGGCATCGTCAGCGCGCTGATGGCGCTCGAGACGATCGTCCGCTCGGGGAAGAGCCTCGCGCAGCTGCTCCAGGGCGTCGCGCTTTTTCCGCAGACGCTGCTCAACATCCCGTTCGAGAACGGCCGCGACTGGCGCAACGGCCGTGTCGCCGAGGAGCAGGGAGCCGTCGAACGCGAGCTCGGCGACTGCGGCCGTGTGCTGATCCGGCCCTCGGGAACCGAGCCGGTCGTGCGCGTGATGGTCGAGGCCAACGACGCGCAGCTCGCGCGCCGCTGCGCCGATCGGCTCGCGGCGGCGATTCGCGCGGGCGGCTAGCACTTCGCGCACGCGCAACCCTGCGCGAACTCCGGCGCGCACGTTCGGATCGCGGTGCCGCGCCCGGAGTGAGAACCGGGGGCAGTGAAACGTGTGCCTCGTTGGATCGGGACGGCAGGGCGCCCTGTTTTGCGCAAGTAAAGGAGGAGGGCC
>JASLGD010000198.1 GCA_030150305.1 Caldimonas sp.
CTGCACGTGCGAGTACTTCTCGATCACCATCTTGTCGGTCACGACGACCGAGCCGATTTGCGCGATGCGGCCGACGTCGTTGCGCGCGAGGTCGATCAGCATCACGTGCTCGGCGATTTCCTTCGGGTCGTCCTTGAGCTCGCTCTCGAGCGCGCGGTCGAGCTCGGGCGTCGCGCCGCGCGGCCGCGTGCCGGCGAGCGGCCGGATCGTCACCTTGTCGCCGTCGGCAGCGTGCTCGCGGCGCACCAGGATCTCGGGCGACGCGCCGACGACCTGGAACTCGCCGAAGTCGTAGAAGTACATGTACGGCGACGGGTTCAGCGAGCGCAGCGCGCGATAGAGGCTGAGCGGCGAGCCGGCGTAGCGCTTGGTCATGCGCTGGCCGACCTGCACCTGCATCAGGTCGCCGGCCGCGATGTAGTCCTTCGCTTTCGCGACGGCGGCGAGGAAATCGGCCTTGGCGAAATCGCGCCGCACCGGCTCCGCCGCGACGCGCTCGACCGCCGGCGCGCGCACGTTGGCGCGCAACCGATCGGTGAGCGCGAGCAGCCGCCGGCGCGCGGTCGCGAACGCCTCGGGGACGCCGGGGTCGGCGTAGACGATCAGGTAGAGCCGCCCCGACAGGTTGTCGATGACCGCGACTTCCTCGCACTGCACGAGCAGCACGTCGGGCGTGCCGATCGGATCGGCGAGCCGCTGCGCGTGCGCCGACGCGGCGAGACGCGGCTCGATGTAGCGGATCGCGTCGTAGCCGAAGTAGCCGGCGAGCCCGCCGCAAAAGCGCGGCAGCCCGGACCTGAGCGCGACGCGAAACCGCTTCTGGTAGGCGGCGACGAAGTCGATCGGATTGCCGTCGTCGCTCTCGACGACGCGGCCGTCGGTGACGACCTCGGTGCGCATTCCCGATGCGCGCAGCAGCGTCCGCGCCGGCAGGCCGATGAACGAGTAGCGGCCGAAGCGCTCGCCGCCGACGACCGATTCGAGCAGGAAGCTGTTGCGGCCGGCATTGGCGTCGTCGCCGCGCGCGAGCTTGAGGTAGAGCGAGAGCGGCGTCTCGAGGTCGGCGAACGCCTCGGCGATCAGCGGGATGCGGTTGTATCCCTGCAGCGCGAGGCTCTGGAATTCGAGTTCGGTCATGGGTCGGTCGCCGTCGGAGGGGTCGATGACACGACGCGAAGCGGGTGCACGACCATTCTCTGCTTGGAGTTCCGGCGCTCAGCCGGGGCGGGGCGCGCGCGGCGCGCGAGGCGCGATCAGCGGCGCGCCGAAGGCCGGCAGCGACGCCAGGGCCATGCTCCCCGGTCGGGCGACCTGGCGGCGAGCGTGCGGGACGGGACCATCGCAAAAGTGTAGCAGCGGCACGATTGCACGCGCGCTCGCCGGCCGCGCCGTGCGTTGGTCACGACGCTCAGCCGAGGCCGTGCGCACGGTGCCTGGGCAGCGCCGACAATCGCGCGCACGATGCAAGCCGCCGGTTCGCCGCGCATCCTCGTCGTCGGCGACGGCGACGAGAGCACCACCGCAATCGCGACGCTGCTCGCGAGCCAGACCGGCGCCGACGTTCGCGCCTGCGCGCGACCGGACCAGGCCGCCGCGCACGCGCAGGCGCACGGCGCCGAAGTGATCGTGCTGGCGCTGCCGTCGCTGCTGCTCGTCGAGCGCGAAGCGCCCGCGCTGCGCGAGACGCGCGGCACGTTCGCCGCGCCGCCGCTCCTGATCGCGCTCTGCGAGCAGGCCAGCGTCGCCGCCGCGGCGCGGTTGTGCCGCCAGGGCGTGATCGACGACTACGTGCAGCACTACCCGATTCCGCTCGACGGCAACCGTCTCGCGACGACCGTGCGCATCGCGGCGCGGATGTTCGCCGCCAACGCGCGCAACGCGCACGCCGCCGACAAGGCCGGCCGCGCCTCGCGGGTCGTCGTCGTCGAGGACGACGAAACGCAGCAGGCGCTGATCGCGGCGATGCTCGCGTCGGAGCCGGTCGAGCTCGTCTTCGAGAGCGACGGCGCGGCCGCGCTCGCGCGCATCCACGCGACGGCTCCCGACCTCGTGCTGATGGACGTCGGCCTGCCCGGCAGCGACGGCGTCGCGATCACGGGCCAGATCAAGTCGAGCCCGAGCCTGGCCTCGATCCCGGTCGTCATGGTGACCGGAGAGGCACGCTTCGAGACGCTCGTGCGCAGCATGGAAGCCGGCGCCGCCGACTTCATCGTCAAGCCGTTCACCCGCGACGCGCTCGTCGCCAAGCTCGGCAAGTTCCTCCCCGCGATCGCCTGACGCCGGCGCGTCAGCGCGACGTGACCGGGATGCCGCGGAACTGCCCCGCGAGCGCCGGCCCGCTCGGCCGCGGATAGCGCGCCGGATCGAAGCGGCTCAGCAGCTCGCGCTCGCGCGCCCGCGCGATCGTCAGGCTGGCGAGCTTGACGTGGCCGTAGCCGCGGATCGATCGCGGCACGTCGGCGATTGCCACCGCGACGGCGTGGCGCTCCGCGCTCAGGCCCGAGAGCAGCTCGTCGATCCGCGCCTCGTACTCTGCGATCAGGCGCCGCTCGAGGCGACGCTCTTCCGTGCGTCCGAACGGATCGAGCGCCGTGCCGCGCAGCCGCCGGGCGCGCGCCAGCACGCGCAGCAGCGGCCACATCCAGCCGCCGAGGCGGATCTTGCGCGGCGCGCGGGCGCCGGCGCCTCCCTTGGGCTTCACGAGCGCAGGCGGCGCCATGTAGAACTCGATCGCCGGGTCGCCCTCGAACTGCTCGCCGAGCTGCTTCTCGAACTCGCCGTCGGTGTAGAGGCGAGCGACTTCGTATTCGTCCTTGTACGCCATGAGCTTGCGCAGCTGCTCGGCGACGGCGCGCGTCAGCGGCAGCGCACCGCCAGCGCCGACCAGCGCTTCCTCGCGAGCGCGGACCTTGGCGACGGTGCCGCGATAGCGCTCGGCGTAGCGCGCGTCCTGGTAGCCCGTGAGGAAGTGCGCCGAGCGCTCGATCAGCGCATCGAGCGGCTCGATCGCGTCGGCAGCCGCCGCCGGCTCGTGCAGCAGCTCGCGCGCCGCGGCCGGATCGGCCGCCGCGAGCCGGCCGAGCGAAAACGCCGCCTTGTTGGCGTCGACGGCGACGCCGTTCAGCTCGATCGCGCGCAGCATCGCCGCGAGCCCGACCGGAACGAGCCCGCGCTGCCACGCATAGCCGAGCGCGACGATGTTGGCGACGATCGTGTCGCCGACGAACTCCTGCGCGAGGCGCTGCGCGTCCATCGTCTCGACGCGCTCGGCGCCGGCGGCGAACTCGATCTTCGCGAGCAGCGCGTCGACGCGGAGCTCGGCGTCGGGGTTCGAGATCGACTCGGCGACCGGAGTCTCGTGGCGATTCGCGAGCACGCGCGTGCGGCCGCGTCGCACCGTCTGCAGCGCGTCCGCCGAAGCCGCGACGACGACGTCGCACGCGAGCACGGCATCGGCCTGTTGCGCGTCGATGCGCACCTGGTTGAGCGCCGCCTTGTCGGTCGCGAGGCGGACGAACGAGAGGACCGAGCCGCCCTTCTGCGCGAAGCCCATGAAGTCGAGCACGCTCGCCCAATTGGCCTCGAGGTGCGCCGCCATCGCGATCAGCGCACCGACGGTGACGACGCCGGTGCCGCCGACGCCGGTGACGAGGAGGTCGTACGGACCGGTCCAGACGTGCGGCGCCGGCGGCGGCAACCGTTCGACGAGCTGCGCGAAGCGATCCGCGGCGGGCCCGGCGAGCGCGCCCGGCCGCTTCCTCAGCCGGCCGCCGACGACGCCGACGAAGCTCGGGCAGAAGCCCTTGGCGCACGAGTAGTCCTTGTTGCAGCTCGACTGGTCGATCGCGCGCTTGCGACCGAGCGGCGTCTCGAGCGGCAACACGGCGACGCAGTTCGACTGCACCGAGCAGTCGCCGCAGCCTTCGCAGACGCGGTCGTTGATGAAGAGCCGGCGCGACGGGTCGACGAGCTCGCCCTTCTTGCGCCGCCTGCGCTTCTCGGCGGCGCACGTCTGCTCGTAGATCAGGATCGTCACGCCGGGCAGCTCGCGCAAGCGGCGCTGCACGGCGTCGAGCTCGGCGCGGTCGTGGAACTCGGTTCCGGCGGGAAACCTGGCGCGGATCGCGTCGTACTTGGCGATGTCGTCGGAGAGGACGACGACCTTCGTCGCGCCTTCGGCCTCGACCTGGCGCGCGATCGCGTCGACGCTGATCGTGCCGTCGACCGGCTGGCCGCCGGTCATCGCGACGGCGTCGTTGAAGAGGATCTTGTAGGTGATGTTCGAGCCGCTCGCGATCGCCTGGCGGATCGCGAGGTAGCCCGAGTGGTAGTAGGTGCCGTCGCCGAGGTTCTGGAACACGTGCGGCACCTTGGTGAACATCGCGTGCGAGATCCAGTCGACGCCCTCGCCGCCCATCTGGATCAGGCCCTCGGTGTCGCGGTCCATCCACGACGCCATGAAGTGGCAGCCGATCCCGGCCTGCGCGCGCGAGCCTTCGGGCACCTTGGTCGACGTGTTGTGCGGGCAGCCGGCGCAGAAGTACGGCACGCGCTTGACGGCGTCGCCTTCGTTGGCGAGCAGCTCGGGGACGGTGAAGTCGCGCACGAGGTGGCGACGGTCGAGCGCGGGAAAGCGCGCCGCGAGCCACGCCGCGACGAGCTCGATCAGGCGCGACGGCCTCAGCTCGCCGAGCTCGGAGACGAGCGGCCTGCCGTCGCCGTCGCGCTTGCCGATCACCTTCGGCCGCACTGCGCGGTTGTAGAAGAGGTCGCGCAGCTGCTGCTCGACGAGCCCGGCCTTCTCCTCGACGACCAGGATCTCGTCGAGCCCTGCGGCGAACGCGTCGAGCCGCGTCGGCTCGACCGGATACGCGAGGCCGACCTTGTAGATGCGCACGCCCGCCTCGGCGAGCGCAGCGAGCGGGATGTCGAGCCTGCGGAACACCTCGAGCAGATCGAAGTGCGCCTTGCCGCAGGTGACGATGCCGACGCTCGCGCGCGGCGCCGCGACGACATCGCGATCGATCGCGTTGACCTTCGCGAACGCGCGCACCGCGTCGAGCTTGGCGAACAGGCGCGCCTCGATCTTCAGCGACGGCAGGTCGGGCCAGCGGTAGTGGAGCCCGTCGGCGGGCGGAACGAAGCCGGTCGCGCGCAGCACGTCGTCATTGCCCTGCCACGCGGCGACGCGCGCGTTGGTCTCGTCGAGGTCGACGGTCGAGCCGCTCTCGACGACCTCGGACAGCGCGGTGAAGCCGACCCAGTTGCCCGAAAAGCGCGACAGCGCCCAGCCGTAGAGACCGAACTCGAGGTACTCGGCGACGCTCGCCGGCGCGAGCACCGGCATGTGCCACGACTGCATCGCCTGGTCGCTCTGGTGCGGCATCGACGACGAGACGCAGCCGTGGTCGTCGCCGGCGACGACGAGGACGCCGCCGTGCGGCGACGCGCCGTACGCGTTGCCGTGCTTGAGCGCGTCGCCGGCGCGGTCGACTCCCGGGCCCTTGCCGTACCACATCGCGAAGACGCCGTCGGCGGTGCGCTCGGGATCGGATTCGACGCGCTGCGTGCCGAGCACCGCGGTCGCGCCGAGCTCCTCGTTGATCGCCGGAAGAAAGCGCACGCCGGCGGCGTCGAGCAGTTGCTTCGCCTTCCACGCCTGCTGGTCGACCATGCCGAGCGGCGATCCGCGATACCCGCTCAGGAATCCGCGCGACGCGATCCCTGCTGCGGCATCGCGCGCGCGCTGCATCAGCAGGAGGCGGATCAGCGCCTGCGTGCCGGTGAGAAAGACCGTGCCTGCGGCAGCGCCGAGGTTGTCGGCGAGGGCGTAGTCGGGGCGGGCGAGCGAGGTCGGCATGGCGGTCCTCCGGCCGGAATCCGGAAAGGGCAATCTAACTGAGACGGTCGAGAATTTGCTTCTCTTTGCACCGCGCTTGGCGTGATCTGCAGAATAATCTTCTCTTCAATCCCCGATCGCGGCATGTACGTTCTCGACGACAAGGACCGGGCGCTGCTCGCCGAGCTGCAGCGCGACTCGCGCCAGACCGTGCAGCAGCTCGCCGCCGCCGTGGGCTTGAGCGCGACGCCGTGCTGGAAACGCGTCAAGGACCTCGAAGCCGCGGGCGTGATCCGCGGCTACGGCGCGACGATCGACCGCGAGCGCGTCGGCCTCTCGCTCGCCGTCATCGCCGAGGTCAACCTGACGCAGCACACCGAGCACACGGTGCGCGAGTTCGAACGCGCGGTCGCCGCGTGCCCGCAGATCGTCAGTTGCTACAGCACGACCGGCACCGCCGACTACAGCCTGATGGTCCTGGTCGAGGACATCAAGACGTACGAGGCGTTCCTGCACGACGTCGCCTTCCGGCTGCCGGGCGTGACGCACATCCGCTCGAGCGTCGTGCTGAAGGAAGTGAAGGCGAATTCCGGCGTGCCGATCGCGCGCAGCGAGCGCGCCTCGCACCCGAAGCGCGTCAGGGCTTCACGAACCTGAGGACGAACTCGTCCTTGGGCTGCGGCGGATCGGGCTCCTCGCGGTCGCGCGGGTCGTTCGGGTTGCGCAGGAACGTTCCTTCGGCGGCGAGGCGAAAGCCCGCGGCCTCGACCTCGCGCTTGACGAGCGATTCCTCGACCCGATGCAGCGTCCCCGACTCCGAGATGCCGGTGCCGGCGCGGCCCGAATGGTCGGCGATCACGTACCAGCCGCCCGGCTTCAGCGCCGCGAAGATCGCCGCGTTCAGCCGCGTCCGATCGACGCCGAGGTGCCCCATGTCGTGGTAGTTGAACATCAGCGTCACGAGGTCGAGCTGGCCAGCGGCTTCGGGCGGTGGCGCGCTCTCGAACGGGCGCACGACCGAGACCACGTTCGCCGCGACCGGCTTTTGCAGCCGCGCGGCGAGGCCGGGCGACGGCGGCCGCGGCGTCTGCGCA
>JASLGD010000313.1 GCA_030150305.1 Caldimonas sp.
GCGTCGTCCTCGCGGCCGAAGCCGACCGTCGCCGCGAACTCGAGCGCGACCCGCGGACCGAGCGCGGCGGCGAGCAGCGTCTGCAGGCCGAGCGTCGCCTGCGGCGTCGGCGCGCTGCCGTAGGGATGGACCGCGACCCGCGCCGGGCCGCCCTTGCGGAGGCGAAGCAGGCGCTGGAAGTAAGGACCGTCGAGCGGCAGCGCGAAGCGGCGCGTCCTCAGCGCCGCGAGCGCGGCGCAGCCGAGCGCCAGCAGCGTCCGCGGCAGCACGACGACGGCGACGAGCGTGAGCGCGATCAGGTGCAGCCACGGCGCCGCGGGCGCGCCTGCCGCGGCGCTGCCGTGCGTCGCGCGCATCGCCGCGAACGCGGCCTCGTCGGGCAGCGCGATGCCGGCCAGCCGCGCCGCCGGGCCGAACACCGTCGTCACGATCGCGTGCGCGGCGTCGGCGCCGAGGAACGTGCTCTCCCACACGGCGCGGTAGTCGAGGACGAGGCCGCGCGCGTACACGCCGGCGACGAGGCCGAGCGCGAGCGCCGCCGCGCCGGCGTGCAGCGCCGTCTCGGCGCGCAGCGCAGCGAGCTTGCCGCTGCGGGCGAGCCAGAGCTTCGCGAACTCGCGCAGCGCCGGCGCGCTGCCGCCGGAGCCGGCGCGCGGCAGCAGCCGGCGGCTGCGCAGCAGCGCCTCGGTCGCGCGCACGAGCGGACCCGGTCGCTGCGGCTGTTTGCGCAGCGCGCGCGCGATCGGCCACGCAAGCAGAAGCAGGTAGACGACGACGTTCCAGAGCAGCACGCCCCAGAGCGGCGGCGCCAGCAGGTTGACGCGCTGGCCGCTGCCGATCGCGTCGGCGGCGACGCCGAGTGCGAACGCGACGACCACGATCACGACGATCCAGCCGCGCTTCGAGAGCGGCTCGCGCACCATCTTCTCGACGATCGGCTCGCGCGGCCCGAGCCGCTGCAGCGCGTGGCGCGCACGGTCGGCGACGAAGACGTCCACCGTCGCAGCGGGCGACACCGCTTCGAGCGCGACGCGGTCGGCCCACGCGCGATCGTCGTCGCTCCAGTTCGGTGGTTGCGGCCGCGCCGTCTCGAACGCCTCGAGGCAGGTGACTTCGCGGGCGCGGCGCTCGTCCATCGCGACGACCTTGCGAGCGAGCCTCGAACGCGACTACGCCAACGCGCGCGCGATCAGGATCTTCTGCACGTCGCTCGTCCCCTCGTAGATCTGGCAGACGCGAACGTCGCGCCAGATCCGCTCGACCGGGAAATCGCGGACGTAGCCGTAGCCGCCGTGGATCTGGATCGCGTCGCTGCAGACGCGCTCGGCCATCTCGCTCGCGACGAGCTTGCCCATCGCCGCTTCCTTGAGGCACGGCAGGCCCGCGTCCTTGAGGCTCGCCGCGTGGTGAACGAGCTGGCGCGCCGACTCGATCCGGGTCGCCATCTCGGCGAGCCTGAACTGCACCGCCTGGTGCTCGAAGATGGGCTTGCCGAACGCGACGCGCTCCTTGGCGTACGCGAGCGCGGCGTCGAACGCGGCGCGCGCCATTCCGATCGCCTGCGCGCCGATGCCGATGCGGCCGCCCTCGAGGCCCGAGAGCGCGATCTTCAGGCCCTGCCCTTCCTCGCCGAGCAGGTTCGCGGCCGGAACGCGGCAGCGCTCGAACACGATCTGCGCCGTGTCGCTCGCGTGCTGCCCGGCCTTCTCTTCGAGCCGCGCGACGGTATAGCCCAGCGTCGACGTCGGCACGACGAACGCGCTGATGCCGCGCTTGCCCGCGGCCTTGTCGGTCACCGCCATCACGATCGCGACGTCGCCGTTCTTGCCGCTGGTGATGAACTGCTTGACGCCGTCGAGGACGTACGCGTCGCCTTCGCGCACCGCCGTCGTTCGCAGGCCGCTCGCCTCCGAGCCGACGTGCGGCTCGGTGAGGCAGAACGCGCCGAGCATCTCGCCGCGCGCGAGCGGCCTCAGCCATTGCTCCTTCTGCGCGTCGTTCGCGTACGCCATCAGGATCGAGCAGACCGGGCAGTTGTTGACGCTGACGATCGTCGACGTGGCGCCGTCACCGGCGGCGATCTCCTCGAGGATGACGGCGAGCGCGAGGTAGTCGAGCCCGGCGCCGTCGTACTCGCTCGGCACCGCGACGCCGTAGCAGCCGAGCGCGGCGAGCCCTTGCAGCTCGTCCTTCGGAAAGTGCGCGTCGCGGTCCCACGCCGCGGCGTTCGGAGCGATGCGGTCCTGCACGTACGCGCGGACCGCGTCCTGGACCGCGCGGTGGTCGTCGTCCAGGATCATCGCTTCGCTCCCGGTGCGCGCACGAGCAGCGTCCCGGTCGCCGCGAGCAGCAGGCGATCACCGGCGCGCGCGTCGCCTTCGAGCAGCGTCACCCAGCCGGCGAGGCTTTGCTTCCACGAGACGCCGGTCACGACCCAGCGCAGGTCGATGTCCTCGTCGGCGTACACCGGGCCGCGGAAGGTCAGCTCGAAGCCGAGCCCGAGGCCGAGCCGCGGGCGCCGGTCGGTGCCGGGCTGCGCGAAGTGCGTCGCGGTCATCGCCATCAGGATGCTGCCGAGGTGCGTCCCGGATGCAATCAGCGCGCGATAGCCCGCCGCGCGCGCGGCGACGACGTCGTGGTGGAGCGGGTTGAAGTCGCCGACGCTTTCGGCGAAGTCGCGAATCGCGTCGGCGCCGAGGCGAAGGCGGCGCGCGAACGTCTCGCCGACGGTCGCGAGCGGAGCGCCGACCGGCTCGCTCGTCATCGCGCGCGCTCGCTCGTCATC
>JASLGD010000187.1 GCA_030150305.1 Caldimonas sp.
CCGATCTTGATCGGCGCCTGCTGAGCGTGAGCCGACGCGAACGGCAGCGCCCAGAAGGCGAGGGTCAGTAGAAGAGTGCGAAACAGTGAAGTATCCATGTCGGTCCCTATCGAACTGGGTTGGTTTGATCTGAGGTGCGCCTTGCGCGCGCGAATCAGGAGGGCGTCAGCACCTTTCCGCCGCAAACGGAGATACATTGCCCCGTGACGTAGGAGGACAGATCGGTCGCCAAGAACTCCAGGGGCCCAGCCATGTCCTCAACCGTCCCCAGGCGACGCAGCGGAATCTTCGGCAGGTCGGCTTCTCCCACGATGCCGCGCGCCTTGGCCTGGCTCACCACTCTGGCAGTCGCTGTGGACCCCGGAGCGAGACAGTTGACACGGATGCCGTCGGGACCGACCTCTGCTGCCAGGAAACGGGTGAACTGCACGACCGCTCCCTTGGCAATGCCGTAATGGGCCAGCAAGCCGCCACGGTGAGCAGCGTCGAGGCCAAGCGTCGAGGCCACGTTGATGATGTTGCCGCAGCGTTGCCTTCGCATCTGTGGAATCACCGCTTGGCTGCAATAGATCGCGGACATCAGATTGAGGTCGAACATTCGCGTCATGTCCTCATCACTCATCTGGGACGCTCGGCTCGATTCGATAGGCGCGACCGCGCCGCCGGCGTTGTTGACGAGAATGTCAACGCGCGAGAACTCCTCTAGCGTGCGTTGCACCAGCCGCTGAACATCCTCCCGGCGGGTCAGATCTCCCTGGACTCCGATGCTTCGCCGCCCCAGCGCGATCACTTCATCGGGGACGCTTGCCGCAGTCAACGACTCACCGAACTCTGCAGCGCCGTCGAGCTTGAGGTCCGCGATCACGACGTGACAGCCGAGCCGCGCCAAGCGAAGCGCGAATGCCCTGCCGATTCCCCGGGCCGCCCCGGTGACGATCGCGACCTGGTCCTGCAGCCTTTTATCCGCTTCTGCAAGCATCTGCGCGCTCACTTCTGCACCAGGCCGTATTCCTCGGCGATTCGTTTGTACTGGGGAATCTTCTTCGCGAGGTCTGCCTTCATGCTCGCGCCGTCGAGAACGTAGAGCGGGACATTGAGCTGTTGAAGAAAGGCTGCGAATTCCGCGCTCCGGGCTGCTTTCAGGAAGGCCGCTTCCAGCCGTTGCCGAACGGGCTCGGGGGTCTGTCCGGATACAGCGATGCCCGTGATCCAGGGGAACTGCCAGTCGATGCCCGATTCGGTGAACGTTGGCACTCCGGGCAGACTTGCGAGCCGTTCCTTGTCCAGCAGCACGAGAGGGCGGACCTTACCGGCCTTGACCATTTCGCTGTAGTTCGACGTGGGCGCGAACACGGTCTGGCCTGAGATCACCGAGAGCAGGCTCTGACTCGCCCCTTGGTAAGGGATGTGGTTGAACGTGACGCCCTTGGCGCGACTGAGCGCAATGGTTCCGAAGTACGCCGCGTCCGAGGTGCCGACCGTACCGAAGGTGAGCTGACCGGGGTGCGCCTTCGCGTCGGCGATCAAGTCGTCGAGCGTCTTGTAGGGCGAATCCGCGCGAACGATGAGGGCGTGCGACGGCCCCGCGTAGTTCAGGAGGTACGAGAGATCCCTGAGGGGATCGAACGAGGCCTTGGAAAGAATCGGGCTGATCAACACCACGCTGGTGGTGACCGCGATCAGCGTGTAACCGTCGGCCGGTGCGCGAAGCGCTTGGGTAGTGCCAATCAATCCATTGGCACCAGGCTTGTTTTCGACGACGAACGGTTGGCCGAGATCCGGCGTCACCAACTCGGCGAGCTTGCGGATGCTCGCGTCGGTCAGTCCCCCCGGTGGAAAGGGCACGACGACGTGGATGGGTCTGGAGGGGTAAGCGTCTGCCGCAATGGCCAGCGATGAAGAGAGCAGGGCTGCGCCGGCGAGGACCGCAGCAGCGAGGAAGCGAAGCGATTTCATGTGTCGTCCCGTGCAGGCAACGTGCTAGGCGAGATAGCCGAGCGCGGCGGTCAGCTCTCTGGCGTCGCTGAGTTCGTCCACGTGCAACACGGTCTCAACCATGCGGTCGATGTGCGTGTCCCAGCGCTCCGAGAGGGGGGCCATCGTTCGCGCCATCCGGCGGAACTTGTCAATCACATCGACGTCGGTGAAGGAGGGAGCGCCCTCCCAGGAGTCGCCCAGGGCAAAGTCGCTGGTCGCGACGTATCGCTGCCCGCGTGCCTTGACGATCGCGCGCGACGGCACCTTGAGCACGCCTTGCTCGAGCCCCCACGTCTTCGGATCGAACCCTTTCTCTTCGTCGCCGAGGCGCACCTTCTGGCGCACGGCGCGCGCTCGCTCGCCCGTGAGGTTCTCGGCCGTGAACCATTCGGGTCCTGCCGGAACGCCGAGGGCGACCATCGCCGCGGCGTGCGCGAAGCTGAACGTGGCGGCGACAAGATTGGGGGGATCGCCGACCGAACCAAACCGGGGGTAGGGAATCATCGGGAATGACAACAGCTCGATCGCTTCAATCTCGTCGGAACGAAGTCCTTGCTTCTCCACGATCTCCGCGAACGCCGACAGGGCGTAGTGGATCCATCGGCAGCACGGCCAGAACTTGATGGACGTCTCCGGCAGGTACCAGGCGCTGCCGAGGTCCCTCAGCATCGCCTCCGGATCGAGTACGACGCCCTGGAACACCTGGGCATAGCTGTCCGTATCGAAGATCTCGCGGATGCCGCGGATGCCCTCGCGCGCGTGCCAGGCGGCCATCAGCCCGCCCTGCGCGTTCCAGCCGGTGTCGGCGTACTTCAGTGTCCCGAGATCGGCATCTCGGCCCCACTGGCGGGACCAGTCACGCCCCACCATGTACTGCGCACAGTTGCCGAACCCGTCGGACAGTTCCGTAGTCGTGGAGCCGAGCAGTCGCGATGCTGCGGTGCAGGCGGCATGGACGCCCTGGCCAGGACCTACCAACCCGGTCCACCCCTTCGTTCGCCCGCTGTCGTCGACCGTGACCCGCGGACTCAGGAAATTTCCGAGCCGGACGCCGACCTCGAACCCCATGGCAAATGCCATCAGCAGCGCTTCGCCGCTTTGCCTGTGTTGCTCCGCCAAGGCGAGGGCAGCACCAAGGCTGGCCTGGGCGTGGTGCCCCTGGACCTTGTAGCACTCGTCCATGTCGAGGATGTTCCCGAGCCTGCCGTTCGCCCACGCCGCCGTTGCGACGGATGTCTTCTGCCCGGTGCCGAGTACGCTCG
This sequence comes from Caldimonas sp., assembly GCA_030150305.1. Lineage (GTDB taxonomy): Bacteria > Pseudomonadota > Gammaproteobacteria > Burkholderiales > Burkholderiaceae_C > Schlegelella_A. The sequence continues at coordinate 3,240 of JASLGD010000187.1, forward strand.
CGCAGCCGTCGCCACCGCCCTGCTGCACGAGCCGCCGAACAGCCAGTCCAGGTGTCGTTCCAACGGCGCCGATCGCACAACCAAGTGTGTCGAGCATGAGTAGCTTGGCGGAATGGCGAACCGGCGCGGGCAGGTCGCGAAGAGTCGCCGCCAAAGCGAAATCGGCAAGTCGCCGTGTCACATCCATGTTGTTCCTCAGTTGTTGAAAGAGCTTTCCGCTCGTTGTTCAGCTTGCGCTCACGCTGCCGCGCGGAGCCACTCGAAGGCGCGCATCACCGGTGCGTCCGACATCCGGACGACGATCGCGTCGGACTGCGCGCGATGTCGTTGCGGGAGCCAGCTCGGCGCCGCAATGACGTCACCGGGCGACCAGGCGAGCTCCTGCGACCCGATGGTCGAAACGCCGGTGCCTTCGACCACCACGAAAATCTGGTTCGCGGTCGTGCGCGTGCAGTGCCACTCGGTGTCGCCGGCGAGTCGCAGAGCGAAACGGTCGAAAGTCGGCAGCCGCGGCGGTCCGAGCTCGAGCGCGCGCACGCCGCGCGCAATCTCTGGCGCCGCGATCAGCTTCGGCTGATAGTCGGAGAACGCGAAGCGCATCTGGCTCTGGGCGTTGATGGCGTCGGTTTGCTCGACGTGGTCGGGGTGGTGCTCGAAGAACATCGGCCCAAGGAGCTGGACCAGCGGCGCGTCTAGGATGTCGATCCAGTACGCTTCGGTCGCGCTGCGGTTGTCGTGCCCGTGATAGCTCCAGTTGGGCGTCAGCAGCACATCGCCCGGCTGCATCGGCACGTTGACCCCGTCGACGATGGTGAAAGTCTCGGGACCCGCTTCGACCACGATCCGCATTGCGTTCGGGGTGTGCCGGTGGCTCCGTGCCCTTTCGCCGCCCTTGACCATCTGGTAGGCCGCGACCAGCGACGTGACCGTCGGATAGTCGTTGTCCGGAACCGGATTGGCGAGGATGAGGTTTCGCCGTTCGGCCCACTCGGTGCCCACGAGGCGGCCGGCAGCGTGCAGGGCGGCTCTCGCGTCTGCGTAGCGCCAGCGCGCAGGAACGAAGCGCTGCTTTGGCTCCGGATAGAGCGACGGCGTCGGCTTGTTCCAGCCGTTCTTTACCTGGATGGCATCGAGCATGCCGTACAGAGCCTCGAGGTTTGTGGCCTGGTCGAAGTCGCTCGTTGCGATGGCGGTTTGATTCATGTTGCTCCCCTCGAGACGATTCACTCTGGCTTGATGTTCGCCGCCTTCACCATGGCTCCCGTCACCACGAGGTCCTGCTTGATCGCGGCGGCCAATTCCGCAGGCCCTCCTGCCACAACCTCCAGCCCTTTGGACGTAGCTTGGAGCTGACCGAATTGGGGCTGTTTGAGGATCGCCGCGACATCCGAACTGATGCGGTCGATGACGCTCGGATTCATTCCGGCCGGCCCGAGAAGCGCGTACCAGGTCGTGGCGAGCAATTCGGGGTGACCTTGCTCGGCCGTGGTGGGAACGTTCGGGAACTGCGGTGACCGCTGCTTGCCGGCGACAGCGAGCGGCTTGATCTTGCCCGCTCGCATCAGCTCTCCGCCAACGCCCGCACTTGCAGTCGAGAGCTGAATGTCGCCGCCAACGAGCGCGGTGATCGACGGCGCAACTCCTTTGTAAGGCACGTGCACGATGTCGAGGTGCTCTTCCGCCTTCAGCAACTCGAAGAGCAGGTGAGGTTGGCTGCCGCTGCCGAAAGATCCGTAGGCCAGTCGCTCCTTGCCCGACTTGGCGAGCGCCACGAGACCACGCAAGTCGTTGGCCGGGACCGATGGGTTCGCGACCAGGAATTGGTCGCTGCGAACCATGATCGAGATCGGCGCAAAGGCGTGGTCGGGATCGTAGGGAAGCGATCGGTACAGGAATCGGTTCGATGTGACCGTCTGGTTGATCGTGGCCAGCAGCGTGTATCCGTCCGGCGCTGCCTTTGCGACAACGTCCGCACCGATCAGGCCCCCAGCGCCACCGCGGTTGTCCACGATGACGGGCTGCCCCCATTTCGTCGACAGCTCCGCCGCGACCGCACGGATCAGCACGTCAACGCCGCCGCCGGCAGGGAAGGGCACGATGATCCGCACCGGCTTCGTCGGGAAAGACTGTGCGGACGCAGACGAGGCAACGCTCGCCGCTGCGGCGAGGGCGAGGAGCACGATGGCTCGACGGACGGTCATCTTGGCTTCCTCAGAACCGACGCGGCGCGAACTCTGGTGCGTCGACGACCGGCAAGCTCATCGACCCCACTCCCTCGATCTCGATCCGCACCCGATCGCCGACGCGCATGGGACCAACCCCTTCCGGCGTGCCGGTGGCGATCACGTCCCCAGGGTTGAGTGTCACCACGGACGAGGCGAGCTCGATCAAGCCGGGGATGTCGACGATCAGCGCACTGGTGTTTGCATCCTGCCGTAGCTCGTCATTGATCCACAGTTGATTGCGCAGCTTGTGCGGATCCGGGATTTCGTCGGCCGTCACGATCCACGGACCGAACGGGGTGAACGTCTCGAACGACTTGCGCGTGACGCGCTCCTCTTCGGCCACACCCGGCTCGAGCCGCATCGTCACGTCGATCAGGCATGCGTACCCGAAGACATGCCCCATCGCGTCTGCGCGAGCCACGTTGCGCGCTCGCTTGCCGATGATGACGGCGAGCTCCGATTCATGGTCGAAGCGCCGGGTGGATGCCTTCGGCAGCTCGATCGCGCCTGCGGGGCCCACGATCGAAGCCGAGGCTTTCAGGAAGAACCCCATCTCGTTCGGCGACTTGCCCTTGCTAACGGAGCGCGCCCCGATCTCCCCGATGTGCTTGCGATAGTTCACCGGAGCGGCGATGACCTGCACGGGGCAAGGGTTGGGTGCCATCAATCGCACGGCGGAAAGTGGCTGGGCCACCGCCTCGGCGCGTGCTGCCAGTAACGCGTCCCGACGGTCCGGCCACTGCGCGATCAGGCGCGACATGTAGACCGGTGGCCACGCAGCCCCGGCGTCCGGTACGGCGCTCGTGACGTCGTAGACCAACTCGCCCTCGACGAGGCCGACCCGATGGTTATTGAAGACAGCGAGTTTCATGAAAGGTTTCAGCGTTGCGGCGTGTGATGCGCCGTCGGTTTGCTGGGAAGGTTCCGTGTCAGGGCGAAACGGCCGCGACCACTCCCGCGCGGGCGATCGCGTCCCGAGCAGCCAAGCGCCCGAAGATGCAACCCTTCGCCAACGACGAGCCGCTCATGTACGTTTCGCCATGGAAGCCGCCCATGACCTCGCCCGTTGCGTAGAGGCCTGCGATGGGCGAGCCGAAGACGTCGAGGACGCGAGCCTCGGTGTCGGTGTGCAGCCCGCAATAGGTCGATGTCAAGCCCGTGGTGCACGCCAGTCCGTAGAACGGCGCGCGCTCAATGCGGGTCGGCTTGCCATAGCCGGTGCTCAACGATGTCCTGCCGAACTCGTCGCGCCGCTTGCCGTCGATGGCGCCGTTGTAAGCGTCCACAGTCGCGCGAAGGTTGCCCACATCGATCCCGAGGTCCTGGGCCAGTGCC
>JASLGD010000355.1 GCA_030150305.1 Caldimonas sp.
GCCGGGTCGTGGTAGTCGGCGAACGAGAAGCTGTGCTTGCTCACCAGCCAGCCATGGTCGGCGTGGCCGCGTTCGGAGGATTTGCGCAAGGTGATCATCGAGTGCTCCGTCGAAGTCGAGATGGTGGTGCAAGCGCCGGTCGCCGCGGCTGCCGGAGCTTGTACCCTGCATTCAAATAAGATGAAGTCGCCGTGAACGCAGGATCCCGCCCCGAGCCGCGCAACGTCCTCACGCCCGAGGCGCTGACGATGATGGACGCGATCGCGCGCAGCGGCAGCTTCGCGGCGGCCGCGCGCGAGCTCGGCAAGGTCCCTTCGGCGCTCACGTACAACGTCCGCCAGCTCGAGGACGCGCTCGACGTCCTCCTCTTCGACCGCCGCTCGCGCCAGGCGACGCTGACCGCCGCCGGACAGGAGCTGCTCGACGAGGGCCGTCGCCTGCTCGAGCAGATCGACGCGGTCGCCAACCGCGTCAAGCGCGTCGCCTGCGGCTGGGAGACGCAGCTGACCGTCGCCGTCGACGACGTCCTGTCGCGCGCGACCATCCTCGATCTGTGTGCCGCGTTCTACGCCGACGCGACGACGATCGACCCGAAGTCGACGCGCTCGCGCGCGCCGGCGAGCGACATGGCGGCGATGGCGACGCCAACGCGCCTCAGGATCCGCACCGAGGTGCTCGCCGGCACCTGGGAAGCACTCGTCACCGGCCAGGCCGACCTCGCGCTCGGCGTGGCGACGCAGCGCGACCTGCCGCCGGGCGTGACGATGAAGGAGCTCGGCCGGCTCGAGTTCGTCTTCGTCGTCGCGCCGCACCACCCGCTCGCGAACGCGAGCGAGCCGATCGGCGACGCCGAGATCGTTCGCCACCGCGCGATCGCGGTCGCCGATTCGGCGCACCGGCTCGTTCCGCTCACCGTCAACCTGCTGCCCGGCCAGGACGTCCTCACCGTCGGCGACATGCGCGACAAGATCGAAGCGCTCGCGCGCGGAGTCGGCTGCGGCTTCGTTCCCGAGCCGATGGCGCGGGCCGCAATCGACTCGGGCCGGCTAGTCGTCCGCCAAGTCGAGCGCGTGCGCCGCAGCGTTCCGCTCGGCTACGCGTGGCGCGCAGCCGCGGGCGGCAAGGCGCAGCTCGGCCTCGCGCTGCGCTGGTGGCTCGACCGCCTCGACGGCGCGACGACGCGGCGGGCGCTGCTCGAGCGGCACGACGGCGTTGCGAGCGACGCCGTCGCACGCTGAGCGTGGCATCGGCGTCGGCCATCGTGGCAGCGGCCGAAGGCGCTGCGTCCGAGCGCTACGTCGGCCGCTTCGCGCCTTCGCCGACCGGGCTGCTGCACGCCGGTTCGCTCGTCGCGGCGCTCGCATCGTGGCTCGACGCGCGCGCGCACGGCGGCGCGTGGCTCGTCCGCATCGAGGATCTCGACACGCCGCGCAACGTCGCCGGCGCCACCGACGCGATCGTCGCGCAGCTCGACCGGCTCGGGCTGCGTGCCGACGGCGCGATCGTGCGCCAGTCCGAGCGCACCGCGCTGTACGAAGCGGCGCTGCAACGGCTCGTCGCGGTCGGACGCGCGTATCCGTGCGCGTGCAGCCGCCGCGATCTCGCGCTCGCGGCGGCGGCGCCGGCCGGCGACGTCGCGAGCGGCGAACGCGTCTACCCCGGCACCTGCCGCAACGGCCTCGGCGGCAAGGCGGCCCGCTCGATCCGGCTGCGCGTCGAGTCGTCGCCCGGCAGCGGCGATGCCGTCGTCGCCTGGCACGACCGCCGTCTGGGCGCGCAGCAGGAGGACGTCGCGCGCGCCGTCGGCGATTTCGTCCTGCAGCGCGCCGACGGCGTCTTCGCCTACCAGCTCGCCGTCGTCGTCGACGACGCCGCGCAAGGCGTCACCGACGTCGTCCGCGGCGAGGACCTCGCCGCCAGCACGGCACGGCAGATCGTGCTGCAGCGCGCGCTCGGCTTGCCGACGCCGCGCTACCTGCACGTGCCGCTCGTCGTCGGCCCCGACGGCAGCAAGCTGTCGAAGCAGACCGGCGCGCAGCCGCTCGACCTCGGCGACCCGGTGGCAGCGCTGCGCGCCGCCGGCGCCGTGCTCGGCATCGCGGCCGGGGGCACGCAGGTTGCTGAGTGGCTCGATTCGGCGCTGCGCGCGTGGCGTGCGCGCTGGGGCGAGCGCGCCGTGCCTCGGGCATGATCCGCGCGCGGCGCGCCGCCGCGGCCTCGCCACCACCGGGAAACCTCATGCAAAGCACTCCGTCCGGACTTCAATACGACGACAGCGTCGTCGGCACCGGCAAGCGCGCCGAAGCGGGCCGCAGCGTGCGCGTCCACTACACCGGCTGGCTCTACGAGAATGGCGCCAAGGGAGCGAAGTTCGATTCGAGCAAGGACCGCAACGATCCGTTCGAGTTCCAGCTCGGCGCCGGCCACGTGATCCGCGGCTGGGACGAAGGCGTGCAGGGAATGCAGGAGGGCGGAACCCGCGTCCTCGTCATCCCGCCCGCGCTCGGCTACGGCGCGCGCGGCGCCGGCGGGGTCATCCCGCCCAACGCAACGCTGCTGTTCGAAGTCGAGCTGCTTCGCGTCTGATTCCGCTCCGCCTGCACGAGAGCGAATCGCGCCATGCCTGTCCGCTACGACATCAAGCACACGACGACGTACCGCTACCGTCAGCCGGTGCGCTTCGGCGAGCACCGGGTCATGTTCCGACCGCGCGACAGCCACGACCAGCGCGTCCTCGCGACCGACCTCGACGTCACGCCCGAGGCGTCGGTGCGCATGATCCAGGACCCGCTGTCGAACTCGGTTGCGCTCGTGCAGCCGCTCGAGCACAGCGACACGCTCGAGATCGTGTGCAGCTTTCGGATCGAGCACGCGCACAGCAACAACCTCGAGCTGCCGCTCGCCAAGAGCGCCGAGCTCTACCCGTTTGCGTACACGCTCGATGAGCGCTACGACCTCGAGCACTACCTGCGCCCCTACCACGACGATCCCGACGGCGAGCTCACCGCGTGGGCCCGCCAGTTCATCCGCAGCGACGGCCCGACCGGAACACGCGAGCTCCTCGTCGCGATGAACCAGCACATCCGCGACCACCTGCGCTACCTGGCGCGCGACGAGGAAGGCACGCAGAGCCCGGTCGAGACGCTTCGCCTCGGCAGCGGCTCGTGCCGCGACTTCACGCTGCTGATGATGGAAGCGGCGCGCCGCCTCGGCTTCGCGACGCGCTTCGTTTCCGGCTATCTCTACGACCCGGCGCTCGACGGCGGCGGCGAGTCGGACGTCGTCGGCGCCGGCTACACGCACGCCTGGGTGCAGGTCTACCTGCCGGGGGCCGGCTGGGTGCCGTTCGATCCGACCAACAACCTGCTCGGCGGCACGCAGCTGATCCGCGTCGGCATCGCCCGCGACCCGTCGCAGGCGGCGCCGATCTCGGGCAGCTGGTTCGGCCAGACCGACGACTACCTCGGCATGACCGTCGTCGTCACCGTCCAGCGCCGCTAGCGCTCGCCGCCGCCGCGCGACGGCGGGCTGCGGCGCGACCGCCGCTCAGCGCGAGAAGCCGCCCGTGCGCGCGCGCTGCGGCTTGCCGCGGCCCTTGAACGCCGCCGGTCCGGGCCGACGCTTGTGGCCGGCGTCGCGCGCGGGCAGCGCGCGATCGAACGGATTGCCGCGCTGCCCGGCGTCGCCGCGCGGCGCAGCATCGCGGCGCGGCGCGGTGTCGCGACGCGGCGCGGCATCGCGGCGCGGGGCGTGCGAGCGCTGCGCGACCGGCTTCGCGATCGCGCGCTTCGGCTCGAGGCCGCCGATCGTCGCGACCGGGATCGCCTGCGTCGTGAACTGCTGGATGCGGCGGATCATCCCGACGTCGAAGCGCTCGGCGAGCGTCACCGCGATGCCGTCGCGGCCAGCGCGGCCGGTCCGGCCGATCCGGTGCACGTAGTCCTCGGGCTTCATCGGCAGGCCGTAGTTGACGACGTGGCTGATCGTCGGCACGTCGATGCCGCGCGCGGCGACGTCGGTGGCGACGAGGATGCGCAGGCGACGCGAGCGCAAGCCCTGCAGCACGCGATTGCGCCTGCCCTGCGGCATGCCGCCGTGCAGCGCGGCGACCGAATGGCCGAGCTCGGCGAGGCGGTCGGCGAGCCGATCGGCGTCGAGCTGCGTGCTCGTGAAGACGAGCGCCTGATCGATGTCGCGCTCGGTCAGGATGCTGTCGAGCAGCGCGTTCTTGTGCTGGGCGTCGTCGGCCCAGTGCAGACGCTGCTCGATGTGCGCGTGCGTCTCGGTGTGCGACGCGACGTCGACCCGCTGCGGCGCACGCAGCAGCGACGTCGCCAGGCGAGCGACGTGGCCGACGAAGGTGGCGCTGTACATCACGGTCTGCCGCGCCGACGGCACGTGGTCGGCGATCGTCGCGATGTCGTCGATGAAGCCCATGTCGAGCATGCGGTCCGCTTCGTCGAGGACGAGCATCTCGACGTCGTCGAGCACGGCCTTGCCGGTCTGCAGGTGGTCGAGGAGCCGGCCCGGGGTCGCGATCAGGA
>JASLGD010000363.1 GCA_030150305.1 Caldimonas sp.
GCGCTCGGCCCGGTCATCTCCGGCGCGCTGTCGGACGCGCTCGGCCTCGAGACCGCGCTCGCGATCATGCCGGCGTTCGGCGTCGTCGCGATCGTTGCGATGCTGATGGCATCGCGCACGTATGCGGCCGACGTCCTCGGCGCGTCGGCAGCGCCGGCGGACTCCGGCAACGCGCCGGCGCCGCGGCCGGCGCTCGCCTGAGCGGGGCCCGCCATGGCCACGCTCACCTGGCCGATCGCGCCTGCGCGCGCGCGATCGCTCTTTCCCGGCGTCATGGCGTGCGCCGTCGTCGCCGCCGCGGCGACGTTCCTCGGCGATCACTACGGCGCGCCGGTGCTGCTGTTCGCGCTCCTGATCGGCCTCGGGATGAACTTCCTCTCGGGCGAAGGGCCGTGCGCGCCGGGCATCGAGTTCTGCGCGCGCAGCGTGCTGCGGATCGGCGTCGCGCTGCTCGGCCTGCGGATCACCTTCGCGCAGGTCGCCGCGCTCGGCTGGCATCCGCTTCTCCTCGTCGTCCTCAGCGTCGCGATCACGATCGCGCTCTCGGTCCTCGCTGCGCGCGCGCTCGGCTTCGAGCCGCTGTTCGGGCTTCTCACGGGCGGCGCGACCGCGATCTGCGGCGCCTCGGCGGCGCTCGCGCTCGCGGCGGCGCTTCCCGCGCATCCGCGCAAGGAGCGGGCGACGCTCTTCACGGTGATCGGCGTCTCGGCGCTCTCGACCTTCGCGATGGTCGCGTACCCGATGGTCGTGAAGGCGCTCGCGCTGTCGCCGCAGGCGGCCGGGATCTTCCTCGGCGGCACGATCCACGACGTCGCGCAGGTCGTCGGCGCCGGCTACAGCCTCTCGCCCGAAACGGGCGACGCGGCGACGCTCGTCAAGCTGCTGCGGGTCGCGATGCTGCTGCCGGTGATCGTCGTCGCGACGATGATCACGCGCGCGCGCGCGGCCAAGGAAGCCGCGGCGCTCGCCGCGAACGGCGACGCTGGCGCGCCGGCGTCGAAGCGGCCGCCGCTCCTGCCCGGCTTCGCGGTCGCGTTCGCGCTCCTCGTCGTCGTCAACAGCACCGGCTTCGTCCCGCGCGCGGTGCAGACGCTCGGCAGCGACGTCTCGCGCTGGTTCCTCGTCGCCGCGATCGCCGGCATCGGCATGAAGGCGCAGCTGAAGGAGCTCGTCACCGTCGGCCTGAAGCCGGTCGCGCTGATGGTCGGCGAAACGGCGTTCCTCGCCGGGCTCGTCGTGCTCCTGATGCGCTGGCTCGGCTGAGCCGCGGTCCGCGCACGCTGCGCGCCCGGTCGGCCGCGCGAGCTCAGGAGCTGCGCTCGTCCCCGGCGGGTTCCGGGCGATCCTGCGCCACGGGTTGACCGGCAACGCGGTCGGTCCGGCGGACCTTGTGCCCGCACGAAGCGATCAGGGCGACGATGTCGGGCGAGAGCTCCTCGCTCCGCCGCCGCTCCTCGGCGGGCCTGGTCTCGGCCGCCGCTTGTCCGACTGGATCAGGACGGTTGCTCACTGCTCCAGTATCGGCGGTGTCCGGCTTGCCGCGCGTAGGACAACGGACGAATTGTCCGTCGGTCGACGCTGTGCGCCCGCTTCGCGCTCTAGGACCAAGGGAACCTGGACACGGGTTCACGCGCGCGGCGACGATCGCGTCGAAGCAGGCCGTGCGCTGGCCGTCGCGCCAGGCGAACGGCAGAGCGGTCCTGGCGGGAGGGGTCGCGAGATGCGCCCGAAGGATGTTCGAGCAGCGCGGATCGCCGCCGGCCTCCTCGTGTTGCAGCTCTGCGCGGCGAGCGTTGCGTCGCACGCGCAGCCGGTGCAGCGCGCGGTGACCTCGGTCGACGTGCAGCGCCTCGCCAACGGCGTGCTCGGGGTGATGAGCTACACGGTCGCACCCGACGTCACGACGAGCGCGCTGGCGATCTCGAACGCGGCGATCGGCAGCCCCGGCCTGACGATGCAGCAGCTCGGCGGCGGCTTCACGTGGAGCAAGGCGCTGCCGCTCTATCTCGAAGGCAACCTCGCCTACGCGCGCTTCGACCCGGTGTTCGCCGCGAGCGACGGCGGCCAGCAGGGCGCCGTGCCCGTGCGGTGGGAGGCCGTTTCGGGAACCGGCGGCATCGGCTGGGACTTCCGCTTGTCGGAGCGCTGGATCGTGCGCCCGATCGTCAACGTCATGCTCGGCACCGTCGCGAGCGACCTCGGCATCGCCAGGTGGTGGCTCGGCGAGAACAGCAACCTCGACCTGACCTTCCTCGACGGCGGCCGGATGAACGTGTACGGCGTCGGCGGCGCGCTGATGCTGGTCTACGAGCGCTCCGCGGCCGACGCCGAGGACGAGCTCCAGCTGCGCTACACGAACGTGCAGCTGAAGTCGTACGACACGCCGAACCTCGCGGTCGCCGGCCACGCCAAGGCCGAAAACGTGTCGCTCTGGGCGAGGCGCCGCGTGCCGACGCCGTGGACTGCGCTGCAGCGGCCGCTGCGCTGGGTCTTCGAGGGCGCCTGCACCGACTTCCTCGGCGACCAGCGGGAGCTCGGCATTCGGCACCTGGCATCGCTCGGCCTCGGCATCGAGCTCGACTCGAGCGCCACGGACCTCTGGATCACGCGCTGGCGCGCGCTCCTCCGGTACAAGTTCGGCGAACACGTGCACGGCGTGGCGCTCGGGCTCGCCGTGAGCTTCTGAGCGACGGCTTCGTGTCCAATGCAGCCTTCGTCCCGGAGGCAGCGAATGAAGCTCAGGAAGATCGCACTCGCGTTGCTCGGCGCGCTCGTCGTCGTCGCCGCGGCCGGCTGGTTCAGCCTCGACAAGGAGACGCGCGCCTTCCTGGCGACGCTGCCGACCAACCGCGACGTCCTCTTCTGGAACGAGGCCCAGCGCGACGCCGCGTTTCGCGCCTTCGATCGGCTGCCGATCCTCGCGAAGTCGCACGTCGTCGCCGCCGGGAGCGCGCCGCGTCCGCTGCCTGCCGGCGCGCCGCTCAAGCTCGCCCTCGACATCGACGCGTACGTGGCGGGACAGCGCGCTGCCGGCCTCGTGATCGTCCAGGACGGCCGCGTCCGCCTCGAGCGCTACGGTCTCGGCTTCGACGCGAGCGGAAGGTGGACGAGCTTCTCGGTCGCGAAGTCGATGACGTCGACGCTCGTCGGCGCGGCGCTTCGCGACGGTGCGATCCGAAGCCTCGACGACAAGGTCAGCGACTACCTTCCCGAGATGAAGGGCTCGGCGTACGACGACGTCAGCATCCGCCAGCTGCTGACGATGACCTCGGGCGTGCAGTGGAACGAGGACTACGCCGACCCCAATTCCGATGTCGCGCGCTTCAACAACCACCAGCCCGAGGACGGCGTCGACGCCACCGTCAGCTACCTGCGCAAGCTGCCGCGCGCCGCACCCGCCGGCACGCGCTGGAACTACAGCACCGGCGAGACCAACCTCGTCGGCGTCCTGCTCGCTCGCGCCGTCAAGCAGCCGCTCGCGACGTACCTTTCGACGAAGATCTGGGTGCCTGCGGGAATGGAGCAGCAGGCGACGTGGTTGCTGAGCCGCACCGGCACCGAGATCAGCGGCTGCTGCATCCAGGCGGCGACGCGCGACTACGCGCGCCTCGGCGTCTTCATCCTCGACGGTGCACTCGTCGACGGCAAGAGCGTCGTCGCCGACGGCTGGCTCGCCGACGCGACGAGCAAGCGCGCCGACATCGGCCAGCCCGGCCGCGGCTACGGCTACCAATGGTGGACTTACGACGACGGCAGCTTCGCGGCGCGCGGCATCTTCGGTCAGGGCATCTTCATCGACCCCAAGCGCAAGCTCGTGATCGCATCGAACGCCGACTGGGCGGCCGGTGCGCGCGACCCGATGGCCGGTCCGGCGCGCGAGGCGTTCTATCGCGCAGTGCAGAAAGCGATCGACGACGAAGCGGCCACCGGCTCGCGACCCTG
>JASLGD010000438.1 GCA_030150305.1 Caldimonas sp.
CCCTGATCGACAACCTCCAGCGAGCAGCACCATGTTCACCAAGGAACACATGAACGTCGACCTCACCGGCCTGTCGGTGCAGGACGGCCTGACGATGCTCCAGGTCATCCGCAGGCTCGTGAAGTCGGGCGTGATGGAAGACCTCGAGCTCGCCCCCGTGACCGAGATCCGCACCAAGCTCGTCAAGAACATCCAGACCGCGACCGGCGTCAACTACGACGTCGCGTTCGCGCAGGCGATGCAGATGGGCCCGGCGGCGATGGCCGCCGGCGCCGCTGCGACGCCGGGTTCGCCCGGCGCGGCCGGCGCGAACGGATCGGCGGCGGCGAAGCGCTGACGACGCCCGCCGCCGCGCGGCACCACCGCGACCCGCCGGCACCGATCGCCCGCGGGTCTTCGAGCACGCGCGACCCATGGCATCCTGGCAAGACGGCTACATCACCGACATCCCGTACACGGCCGGGTTCTTCCGCGAGCTCGCGCCGTCGTACCTGCACCTGCTCACGCTCCTGATGGGCGTGCGGCCGGTGCCGGTCGGGCAGCGCGAGTTCAGCTACTGCGAGCTCGGCTGCGGGCAGGGTCTCGGCACGCTGATCGCGGCCGCGGCGAACCCGCACGGGCACTTCGTCGGCGTCGACTTCAACCCGGCGCAGATCGCCAAGGCGAACGACCTCGCCGAGCGCGCCGGCCTCGACAACGTCTCGTTCCACGAGGAGAGCTTCGCCGCGCTCGCGCAGAAAGGAGAAGCCGACGGCAGCAAGTTCGACATGGTCGTGCTGCACGGCATCTACAGCTGGATCAGCGCGGACAACCAGCGCCACATCGTCGACATCATCCGGTCGCGGCTGAAGCCCGGTGGCCTCGTCTACGTCAGCTACAACTGCATGCCGGGCTGGGGCGCGTTCGCTCCCGTGCAGAGGCTGATGCGCGAGTTCGCGTCGCGCCGGCCGGGTCGAAGCGATCAGAACGTGCTCGCCGCGCTTGCCTTCGTCAACGAGCTCGGCGCCAAGGGCGCGCGCTACATGAAGGCCAACGAGCCGGTGACGAGGAACCTGGCGCGCATGGCCGACAAGGACCGCACGTACCTCGCGCACGAGTACCTCAACGAGCACTGGGAGGCGCTCTACCACATCGACGTCGCGCGGCAGATGGCCGAAGCGCGCCTCGAGTACATCGGCTCGGCGACGGTGAGCGACAACGTCCTCGCGCTCACCGCGCCGCCCGAGATCGCGGCGATGCTGCCGAGCGGCGATCCGGCGTTGGCCGAGACGATCAAGGACTTCGCCGTCAACCGCCAGTTCCGGCGCGATCTCTACGTTCGCGGGCCGGTGCGCCTCACGGGTCAGCAGTTCGTGCACGAGCTCGGCGCGGTCCGCTTCGCGCTGACGATCGCTCCCGAGCGCGCGACGCTGACGCTCACGACATCGGCCGGCGAGCTGAAGTCGAACGCGCCGCTCGTCGGGCCGCTCCTCGAGCGGCTCAAGGAGGGCAGCGCGAGCTTCGCGGAGCTCGCCGCGCTGCCGCCGGTGAGCGGGATGCCGGCGTGGCAGGTCGCACAGGCGCTGTCGCTGCTGGTCGAGAGCGGGCAGATCCATCCGCTGCTCGAAAGCGGCGAGGCCGAGCCGCAGGCCGCGCAGGCGCTCAACGCGACGCTGCTCGAGGCCGCGCGGCACGACGAGTCGATGCAGTTCCTCGCCGCGCCGGCGATCGGCTCGGGCGTCTACGTCGCCAACGCGGAGCAGCTCGTGCTGCTCGCGATGAAGCACCTCGGCACGAGCGACGACGTCGGCGCGCTCGCCCGGTTCGTGTGGCCGATCTTCAAGGCGCAGAACCGGCGGATGAAGAAGGACGGCAGCGTCCTCGAGAGCGAGGCCGAGAACGTCGCCGAGCTCGAGCGCAGGATCGCCGAGTTCGTGCGCGAGCGCTACCCGGTCCTGCGCAAGCTTCAGGTCGTCGCCTGACCCCGGCGCGCAGCCGCGCTTCGGCCAGAATCCTGCCGATGCAGCACCGGCGCGACCGTCTCGTCATCACTTGCGAGCACGCCGGCAACGTCGTTCCGGAGCGCTATCGGCCGCTCTTCGCCGGCTACGAGCACCTGCTGCCGACGCATCGCGGCTGGGATCCCGGAGCGCTCACCCTCGCGCGCGAGATGGCGGCGCGGTTCCAGGCGCCGCTCTATTTCGAGGAGACGACGCGCCTGCTCGTCGACCTCAACCGCTCGGTCGGCAACCCCGAGCTGCACTCGGAGGCGACGCGCCACCTGGGCCTGCGCGAGCGGCGCGAGATCCTCGACGTCTACTACCACCCGCACCGCAAGCGCGTCGCCGCGGCCGTCGCCGAGATCGTCGCGGCGGGAGACTGCGTGGTCCAGATCTGCTCGCACAGCTTCACGCCGGAGCTGAACGGGCACGTGCGCACCGCCGACGTCGGCATCCTCTACGACCCCGGCCGCCCGGGGGAGGTCGCGTTCGCGACCGCGTGGCTCGATGCGCTGAAGGCAGCCGATCCGACGCTCAGGCTGCGGCGCAACTATCCGTACATCGGCAAGAGCGACGGCGTCGCGCAGGCGCTGCGCCGCGTGCATCCGCCCGACCGCTACGTCGGCATCGAGCTCGAGGTCAACCAGCGCTACGTCGAGGCGGGCGGCCCCGAGTGGCCGAAGATCCGCCGCACGCTGATCGAGACGCTCGCCGTCGCGCTTCAGGTGCGCGGCGGCACCGGGCCCGACGGGTAGACCGGCTGCACTGGCGCGTCGGGGTACGCGGCGGGCACCGGGATGCCCGCAGGTGCGCGCGCCGGCGCCGGCAAGGGCGCCGCGGCGGCAGGCGAGACGGCGCCGCCCGGCGCCGGTGCGTGCGAGATCCGCGCGCGGCCTCCGGTCCAGACGAGGACGACGGCGTCGCCGGGCGCGAACGTCTCGTTGCCGAGCTGCTGCACGACCGCGCGCCGCTCGCCGTTGCGCAGCTGAACGACGATCTCGGCGCCGTTTCTCTGCGTAGCGCCGCGCTCCATCGCGTTGCCGACGACGCCGCCGAGGACCGCGCCCGCGATGCTGCCGACGAACGCTTCGGGAGAGCCGCCGTGGCCGATCGTCGAGCCGGCGACTCCGCCTGCGACCGCTCCGGCCGTCGCGCCGAGTCCGCTCTGGCTGCCGTCGATCGTGACCGGGCGTACCGACAGGACAGTGGCGTCGTAGACGTACGATGCGCGCTGCGCCTCGTACGGGTGAATGACGTCGGGGCTCGACGTCGCGCAGGCCGTCAGGGCGGCGACGGAGAGGACGGTCAGAAGCTTTTTCATGGCCTTGTCCAAGGGACGATGCACCGCCAACGCGCGGCGCTCGCCGGCAGTGGACCACACCCGGACAGGCGGCGCCCGCACGCGCAGGAAATCCCGCGCAAAGAACTGTGAAGGCGGCGTCGGCCTGTGACCGAGTGCGCGCTCAGCCGTGCAGCCGGCTTGAGCGCGGCACGCTCGCGAGGAGGAACTCCATCTGGTCGGCGAGGATGCGCCGGCCGCGCAGGATCATGTCCTCGTGCAGGCTCGGCACGTACGGCAGGTAGTGCAGCGCCATGTGCGCTTCTTCGGGCAGGCGGTTGCCCTTGCGGCCGTTGCACGCCCGGCACGCGGTGATGCAGTTCATCCAGCTGTCGTCGCCGCCGCGCGACGTCGGCACGATGTGCTCGCGCGTCAGCTCGTCGAGGTGGAAGCGGCCGACGCAGTACGCGCAGACCTGCCGGTCGCGCGCGAACAGCTTCGGATTGCTGAGCGCCGGCGAGCGACGCCACGCCCGGCTCGGCACCGACCCCTTGACCGCGATGATCGGATGGACCTCGATCCGCGACTGCAGGCCGGTGCGCCGCTGCGTGCCGCCGCGCAGCACGTGGAACGCGTTGCCGAGCGTCCACGCGACGCCGTCGCTGGCGTAGAGGACCGCCGCCTCCTTCGTCGAGATCCAGGCCTGCGGACGGCCCGACATGTCGAGCTGCAGAACTTCCATCAAACGCCAAGCGTAATGCATGGCGATGGAGTGCTCAAGACAGAGGCATTTGTGCGCGACGCGCCGGCGCGACGTGGTGCACGCCGCGCCGGTCCGTCGATGCAGGCTGCAGCCGTGTTCGTTCGAGGTGTTACCGCGGGTACAGGCCGCGCCGCTGCGCGAGCACGCGGGTCAGGCCGAGCAGCGCGCCGATGTTCGGCGCGTCGATGCCGACCCGCGCGGCGATCTCGTGGACGGCGGTGACGAGGGCGTCGAGCTCGATCGGCCGGCCGGCCTCGACGTCCTGCAGCATCGAGGTCTTGAAGCCGCCGAGCTCGCGCGTCAGCGCGAGCCGCTCGTCGCCGAGCTGAGCGATCGGGCAGCCGATCTGAGCGCCGATCGCGGCCGCTTCGGCCATGCAGCGCAGCAGGAACGCGCGCACCTGGGGGTCGTCGAGGATGGCGTCGGTCAGCGCGCCCGTGAGCGCCGACACCGGGTTCATCGTCATGTTGCCCCAGAGCTTGTACCAGACGTCCTTGCGGATGTCGTCGCTCGCCTCGGCGCGAAAGCCCGCGCTCGCGAGCGCCGTGCAGACCGCTGCGACGCGTGGCGACTTGCCACCCGCCGGCTCGCCGACGATCAGCCGCTCGCCGACGCCGTGGCGCACGCGCCCGGGCGCAGGCGACGACGCGGTCAGGTGGACGACGCAGCCGAGCACGCGGGCGAGCGGCAGCGCGGCGAGCAGCTCGCCGGCGGGATCGACGCTCTCGAGCGGCGGCTCGTCGGGCAGCGCCGCGGGCAGGAACCACCAGGGGACGCCGTTCATTGCTGGCAGCAGCACCGTCTCCGGGCCGAGCAACGGCGTGATCGACGGCACCGCCGCGGCGAGCGCCGGCGCCTTGAGCGCGATGATGACGAGCTCGCGGGCGCCGAAACTCGCGGCGTCGTCGCTGACCGCGAGCGGCACCGCTACCGACGTGCCGGCACTGTCGAGCTGAAGCCCGTGCGCCTGCACGCGCGCGAGCGTCTCGCCGCGCGCGACCGCGACGACATCGTGGCCGGCGCGGGCCAGCCGGGCGGCGAGCAGACCGCCAACGGCGCCGAGGCCGACGACCGCGATCCTCATCGCGTCGACCCCGCCGAACGCGGACAAATCGACACCAATCGCGGGAGGTCCCACCCCCGCTCCGACCGCCGTTCCGGCAAAATAGCACGATCGTTCGTTTTCATCGTCCAGTCCTTTGCTGCCATCGCCCGTGCCCTCGACCCCGCTGCTCGACGATCTCCCCGACGACGCCGCCGCCGCGGCGCCGCCCGCGCGCCCGCTCCTGAAGGGCCGCCAGACGCGTGCGGCGATTCTCGACGCTGCGCTCGCGCTCGCGTCGCACATCGGCCTCGAGGGGCTTTCGATCGGCGCGCTCGCCGAAGTCACGGGGATGAGCAAGTCGGGCGTCTTCGCCCACTTCGGCTCGCGCGAGGAGCTGCAGATCTCGGTCGTGCGCGAGTACCACCGCAAGTTCGAGGAGGAAGTCTTTCGACCTGCGCTCGCGTTGCCGCGCGGCCTGCCGCGGCTGCGCGCGCTGTTCGAGAACTGGGTCCGCCGCGTCTCGGTCGAGATCGATTCGGGCTGCATCTACATCAGCGGCGCGGTCGAGTTCGACGACCGCCCCGGCCCCGTCCGCGACGCGCTCGTGACGATGGTCCAGACGTGGCAGCAGGCGCTTGGTCGCGCGATCCGCGCTGCCGTCGACGCAGGCCACCTGCGCGCCGATACCGACGTCGGCCAGCTGCTGTTCGAGATCCATGGCCTCATCCTCGCGCTGCACCACGACGCGCGCTTCCTCCGCCACGCCGGCGCCGAGACGCGCGCGCGCGCCGCGTTCGAACGCCTCGTCGCCGATTCCGTTCCGCTGCGCTCGGCGCGCAGCGCCTGACCCCTCCGATCCACCTCCCCTGGAGCCTTCATGCCGTCCTACGTTCCGCCGCTGCGCGACATGCGCTTCGTCCTGCACGAGGTGTTCGACGTCGTCAACACGCTGCAAGCGCTGCCGGCGCACGCCGACGTCGACGCCGAGACGATCGACGCCGTCCTCGAGGAAGCCGGCAAGTTCGCGAGCGAGGTGCTGGCGCCGCTCAACGCCGTCGGCGACGCCGAGGGCTGCAAGCTCGACCCGACGACGCACGAAGTGAAGACGGCGACGGGGTTCAAGGAGGCGTACGCCACATACGTCGAAGGTGGCTGGCCGGCGCTCAGCTGCGACGCGGCGTTCGGCGGCCAGGGCCTGCCGCACGTCGTCAACCAGTGCCTGTTCGAGATGATGAACTCGGCCAACCAGGCGTGGACGATGTATCCGGGGCTCTCGCACGGCGCCTACGAGTGCCTGCACACGCACGGCTCCGACGAGCAGAAGCGGCTGTATCTCGCAAAGCTCACGAGCGGCGAGTGGACCGGAACGATGTGCCTGACCGAGCCGCAGTGCGGCACCGACCTCGGCATGCTGCGCACCAAGGCCGAGCCGCAGGCCGACGGCACCTACCGCCTCACCGGCAACAAGATCTTCATCTCGGCGGGCGAGCACGACATGGCCGAGAACATCATCCACCTCGTTCTCGCGCGTCTGCCCGACGCGCCGAGCGGCTCGAAGGGGATCTCGCTCTTCGTCGTCCCGAAGTGGAAGGTGAAGGGCGACGGTTCGCTCGGCGAGCGCAACGCGATCTGGTGCGGCGGCCTCGAGCACAAGATGGGCATCCACGGCAACGCGACCGCGCAGATCGTCCTCGACGGCGCCGAAGGCACGCTCGTCGGCGAGCCCAACAAGGGCCTGCCGGCGATGTTCGTGATGATGAATGCGGCGCGGCTCGGCGTCGGCATGCAGTCGCTCGGCCTCACCGAGGTCGCCTACCAGAACGCCGCCGCGTACGCGAAGGAGCGGCTGCAGATGCGCTCGCTCACCGGTCCGAAGGCGCCCGACAAGCCGGCCGATCCGATCATCGTCCACCCCGACGTGCGCAGGATGCTGCTGACGGCGCGCGCCTTCGCCGAGGGCGGCCGCGCGCTCGCGATGTTCACGACGTTGCTCCTCGACCGCGAGCTCGCGAGCGCCGACGACGCCGAGAAGGCCGAGTGCGCGGACCACGTCGCGCTGCTGACGCCGATCGTCAAGGCGTTCTTCACCGACAACGCCTGGATCGCGACGTCGCAGTGCCTGCAGGTGTTCGGCGGCCACGGCTACATCCGCGAGTCGGGGATGGAGCAGTTCGTCCGCGACGCCCGCATCAACATGATCTACGAGGGCACGAACACGATCCAGTCGCTCGACCTGCTCGGCCGCAAGGTCCTCGGCGACAACGGCGCGAAGCTGAAGAAGTTCGGCAAGCTGATCGCCGAGTTCGTCGAGGAGGAGGGCGTCAGCGAGGAGATGCAGGAGTTCGTCAACCCGCTCGCCGACCTCGGCGAGAAGGTGACCAAGCTGACGACCGAGATCGGCATGAAGGCGTTCAAGAATCCGGACGAGGTCGGGGCCGCTGCCGTCGACTATCTGCGCGTCTGCGGCCACCTCGTGTTCGCGTACGTGTGGGCGCGGATGGCCAAGGTCGCGCTCGCGAAGCAGTCTTCGGGCGACCCGTTCTACGCCGCCAAGCTGCAGACTGCGCGTTTCTACTTCGCCAAGCTGCTGCCCGAGACGGCGGCGCTGATCCGCTCTGCGCGCGCCGGCGCCGCGCCGATGATGGACTTCGATGCCGCGCTGTTCTGAACGGAGCCCAGCCATGACCCTTGCCCTCCCGCGCGCGCTCGCCATCGCGTGCCTGTCCGCCGCGGCCTCGGTGGCCTGGGCGCAGTCGACGCCGGCCGGCGTCTGGAAGACGATCGACGACGCGACCGCGAAGGAGAAGTCGCTCGTGCGCATCGTCGAGGCCGGCGGCGTCTACACCGGCAAGGTCGAGAAGATCCTCGACCCCGACTCGCCCAAGGACGCGACGTGCAAGGAGTGCAAGGACGACCGCAAGGACAAGCCGGTCGTCGGCATGACGATCATCCGCAACGTCAAGGCGAGCGACGACAAGACCGTGTTCGAGGGCGGCGACATCCTCGATCCGAACAACGGCAAGGTCTACCGCGTCCGGCTGCGCCCGTTCGACGACGGCAAGAAGCTCGAGGTGCGCGGCTATCTCGGGCCGTTCTATCGCAACCAGACCTGGCTGCGCGTCGAGTAGCAGCCCGGGAGAACGCATGAACCGCTTTCAAGTCAAGAAGGTCGCCGTCCTCGGCGCCGGCGTCATGGGCGCGCAGATCGCCGCGCATCTCGTCAACGTTCGCGTGCCGGTCGTCCTGTTCGATCTGCCGGCCAGGGACGGGCCGAAGAACGGCATCGTCCTCAAGGCGATCGAGAACCTGAAGAAGCTCAAGCCCGCGCCGCTCGGCGTCCCCGAGGACGCTGTCTTCATCGAGCCCGCGAACTACGAGGAGCATCTCGACCGGCTGCGCGAGTGCGACCTCGTCGTCGAGGCGATCGCCGAGCGCATGGACTGGAAGCTCGATCTCTACCGCAAGGTCGCGCCGGCGATCGCGCCGCACGCGATCGTCGCGAGCAACACGTCGGGGCTCAGCATCACCAGGCTCTCCGAGGTGCTGCCCGAGGAGATCAGGCCGCGCTTTTGCGGCATCCACTTCTTCAACCCGCCGCGCTACATGGCGCTGGTCGAGCTGATCGCGACGCCGACGACCGAGCCGCGGATCCTCGACGACCTCGAGGCGTTCGTCACCAGCGCGCTCGGCAAGTCGGTCATCCGCGCCAAGGACACGCCGAACTTCGTCGCCAACCGCGTCGGCATCGCCGGCATGCTCGCGACGATGAAGGAGGCCGGGACGTACGGCCTGACGTACGACGTCGTCGACGACCTCACCGGCAAGAAGCTCGGCCGCGCGAGCTCGGGGACGTTTCGCACCGCCGACGTCGTCGGCCTCGACACGATGGCGCACGTCGTCAAGACGCTGCAGGACAACCTCGGGCCGGAGCAGGGCAACGACCCGTTCTTCGCGAGCTTCGCGACGCCGGCGGTGCTGAAGAAGCTGCTCGACGCCGGCAGCCTCGGCCAGAAGTCGGGCGCCGGCTTCTACAAGAAGGTCGGCAAGGACATCCTGCGCTACGACGGCGCGACCGGCGAGTACGTCGCCGGCGGCGGCAAGGCCGACGAGATCGTCGCGCGGATGCTGAAGAAGCCGCCGGCCGAGCGGCTCAAGCTCCTGCACGACTCGAAGAACCCGCAGGCGCAGTTCCTGTGGGCGATCCTGCGCGACTCGTTCCACTACGCAGCGGTGCATCTCGCCGACGTCGCAGAGACGGCGCGCGACATCGACTTCGCGATGCGCTGGGGCTTCGGCGCCAGCCAGGGCCCGTTCGAGCTCTGGCAGGAGGCCGGCTGGAAGCAGGTCGCCGAGTGGGTGCAGCAGGACGTCGACGGCGGCAAGGCGCTCTCGACCGCGCCGCTGCCCAGGTGGGTCTTCGAAGGCCCGGTCGCCGACAACGGCGGCGTGCACAGCGCGCAAGGCTCGTGGAGCGCAGCCGAGGGCAGGTTCGTGCCGCCGCGCGATCTGCCGGTCTACCTGCGCCAGCCGTTCCGCGACAGCGTGTTCGGCTCGGACGCGCCTGCGCCGCTGAAGTCGGGGACCGAGGTCTACAAGAACGACGAGATCCGCGTCTGGACGCTCGACGGCGAAGTGCTGATCGCGAGCATCACCGCCAAGCTCCATCTCATCTCGCCGGCGGTGCTCGAAGGCCTGCTGATGGCGGTCGACATCGCCGAGCGCGAATACAAGGGCCTCGTCCTCTGGTCGCCCGACGACGTCTTCTCCGCGGGCGCCAATCTCGAGGCGCTGATGCCGATCTTCATGAAGAGCGGCGGCAAGGGGATCGTGCCCGAGGTCAAGAAGATGCAGGACGCGATGCTGCGCATCCGCTACGCCGCGGTCCCGGTCGTCGCCGCGCTGCGCGGCATCGCGCTCGGCGGCGGCTGCGAGATCGCGATCCACTGCGCGCGCCGCGTCGCCGCGATGGAGAGCTACATGGGCTTCGTCGAGGTCGGCGTCGGTCTCATTCCCGGCGGCGGCGGGCTCGCCTACGTCGCGCGTCGCGCCGCCGAGATGGCGTCGGCGGGCGGCGCCAACGTCGACCTGCTGAAGTTCCTCGGCGAGGGCTTCACGAGCGCGGCGCAGGCCAAGGTCGGAACGAGCGCGCTCGAGAACCGGAAGCTCGGCTACCTGCTCGACGGCGACGTCGTCGTCCCGCACAAGGACGAGCTGCTCCACGTTGCGATCGCGCAGGCGAAGGCGATGCACGAGAGCGGCTTCAGGCCGCCGCTGAAGGCGGCGTTCCCGGCGGCGGGTCGCAACGCGATCGCGACGATCGAGGTGCAGCTCGTCAACCTGCGCGACGGCGGCTTCATCACCGCGCACGACTACTTCATCGCGTCGAAGATCGCCGAGGTCGTGTGCGGCGGCGACGTCGACGCCGGCTCGCTCGTCACCGAGGAGTACCTGATGGCGATGGAGCGCGAGCGTTTCTGCGCGCTGCTCGACCACCCGAAGACGCAGGGACGGATCATGGGCATGCTGCAGACCGGCAAGCCCGTGCGCAACTGAGGAGCGCGAGCATGTCGACCAAGCAAGTGCAGGACGCCTACATCGTCGCCGCGACGCGGACGCCGATCGGCAAGGCGCCGCGCGGCGCGTTTCGCAACACGCGGCCCGACGACCTCCTGATCGCGGCGATCAAGAGCGCGATGAAGCAGGTGCCGTCGCTCGACCCTGCTGCGATCGAGGACGCGATCGTCGGCTGCTCGTTCCCGGAAGCCGAGCAGGGCATGAACATGGCGCGCATCGCAGTGGCGCTGTGCGGCTTTCCGAAGCCGGTCGGCGGCGTCACCGTCAACCGCTTCTGCGCGTCGGGGCTGACCGCGGTGCAGATGGCCGCCGACCGCATCCGCGTCGGCGAGGCCGACGTGCTGATCGCCGGCGGCGCCGAGTCGATGAGCCTGGTGCCGATGGGCGGCAACAAGCCTTCGTTCAACCCCGAGATCCTCGCCCGCGACGAGAACGTCGGCATCGCCTACGGCATGGGCATCACCGCCGAGAAGGTCGCGCTGCAGTGGAAGGTGAGCCGCGAGGCGCAGGACGCGTTCGCGCTCGAGTCGCACCTGCGCGCGCTGAAGGCGCAGGCGGCCGGCGAGTTCGCCGACGAGATCACGCCGATCGAGGTGATCGAGCGCTTCCCCGAGCTCGCGACCGGTTCGCAGGGCACGCGGACGCGAACGATCGCGCTCGACGAAGGGCCGCGCCCCGACACGTCGATCGAAGGCCTCGCGAAGCTGCGGCCGGTGTTCGCAGCGCCGAAGGACCCGACCGGCAAGAGCACCGGCATGGGCAGCGTCACCGCCGGCAACAGCTCGCAGACGAGCGACGGCGCCGGCGCGCTGATCCTCGCGAGCGAGAAGGCGGTCCGGCAGTTCGACCTGAAGCCGCTCGCGCGCTTCGTCAGCTTCGCCGCGCGCGGCGTGCCGCCGGAGATCATGGGCATCGGTCCGATCGAGGCGATCCCGGCGGCGCTCGCGTACGCGGGGCTGAAGCTCGACGACATCGGCTGGATCGAGCTCAACGAGGCGTTCGCGGCGCAGTCGCTCGCGGTCATCGACAGCGTCGGCCTCGATCGCGCGAAGGTCAACCCGATGGGCGGCGCGATCGCGCTCGGCCACCCGCTCGGCGCGACCGGCGCGATCCGCTCGGCGACCGTCGTGCACGCGCTGCGCCGCAAGAACCTCAAGTACGGCATGGTGACGATGTGCGTCGGCACCGGGCAGGGCGCAGCGGGGATCTTCGAGCGCGTCTGAGCGCATCGCGGCGCGACCACCAAGAGGAGATCGGCAATGGCCATCAAGACGGCAGTGATCGACGGCGTCGCGACGATCGAGATCGCGCGCCCGGAGAAGAAGAACGCGCTCACCGGCGCGATGTACCTGGCGCTCGCGCAGGCGTTCGACGCCGCGCGCGAGGACGACGCCGTGCGCGCCGTCCTGCTCACCGGGCAGCCGGGGATCTTCACCTCGGGCAACGACATCGAGGACTTCGTCCAGCGGCCGGCGAACCTCCAGGAGGCACCGTCGTTCGCGTTCATGAAGGCGCTGATGGCGTGCGACAAGCCGGTGATCGCGGCGGTCACCGGCGCCGCGATCGGCATCGGCACGACGCTGCTGCTGCACTGCGACTTCGTCTACGTCTCCGACGAGGCGCGGCTCGCGCTGCCGTTCGTGACGCTCGGGCTCGTGCCCGAGTTCGCGTCGAGCCTGATCGTGCCGCAGCTGATGGGAAACGTCCGCGCGGCCGAGAAGCTCCTCCTTGGCGACCCGTTCAGCGGCGCCGATGCCGTCGAATGCGGCATCGCCAACGCGGTGCTGCCCGCGGGCGAGGTCGTCAGGCACGCGCGCCGCGTCGCCGAGCGCTTCAACGCGCTGCCGCCGGGCGCCGTGCGCGCGACCAAGCGGCTGCTGCGGCGTCATCGCGCCGAGACGCTGCTCGAGACGATCGCCGTCGAAGGCGAGGTCTTCGGCGCCCGCCTGCAGAGCCCGGAAGCGAAGGAAGCGTTCAGTGCCTTCTTCGAGAAGCGCAAGCCCGACTTCTCCCGCTTCTGAGCGCGACGCGCGCGTCGCGCATCCGGCGACTGCGCTCGCGGTCAAGCTCGCGCTCGCGCCGCTCCTCGTCGCGCAGGCGATCGCGACGCGGCGCCGGGCGCTCGTCCTGCCCGAAGCCGACGGCGAGCGCGAAGGCGTCATGGGCGAAGGCACGGGCGCGCCGCTGCGGCTCCTCGTCGCCGGCGACTCGTCGGCGGCGGGCGTCGGTGTCGCGCGCCAGGACGACGCGGTGATCGGCCACCTCGTCCGCGCGCTGCACCGCGCGATCGGACGTCCCGTCGCGTGGGCGCTGCGCGCGCGCACCGGGCTGACGACGCGGGGCGTCCACGCGCTGCTGCGCGAATCGCCGCCGGTCGAAGCGGAGATCGCCGTCGTCATCAGCGGCGTCAACGACGTCATCGATCAGGTGCCGACCGCGCGCGCCGTGCGCGAACGCGCTGCGCTCGCCGACTGGCTGCTCGGCGACGTCGGCGCGCACCACGTCGTGTTCGCGCCGCTGCCGCCGATCGACCGCTTTCCGCTCCTGCCCGAGCCGCTGCGCCGCGTGCTGGGCGGCGACGCGCGCCGGC
>JASLGD010000477.1 GCA_030150305.1 Caldimonas sp.
GATGACCGGGCCGAGCGCGAGGCCGAACAGGTTCTGGAACAGCGACAGCACCGACGCGCCGGTCGAGCGCACGCCGGGGTGCGTCACGTCCATGACGATCGCCGCGACCGGGCCTGCCGTGCAGGTCATCAGGAAGCCGCCGAGCGCGATCAGCGCGAACTGCGTCTTCGGCGCGAGCCCGACGCCGACGAGCGGCAAACCGAACGCGGCGCCGAGGACGAGCATCGTCGCGAGGCAGAGCAGCGCGAGCCGCTGCAACTTCGCGGCCGGCCGGCCGGGATCGGCGCGATCGACCCACCATCCCGAGACGACGCTGCCGATCGCGCCGCAGAGGACGACGAGCGCCGCCTGCACGCCGGCGTCCTTCGGCGAGAGTTGATGGACGCGGTTGAGGTAGCTCGGCAGCCACGCCCACACGGTCGAGATGACGATCACCTGCGCAGGCCCGCCGATGCAGATCCAGAGCATCGTCCGCGAGCGCGCGAGCACCTTGACGATGTGCGATGCCACCGCACGCGTCGAGCGCGTCGCGGCATCGAGCTTGGGCGTCAGGTCGACGGTCCGGTAGTCGCGGACGAAGAGGTACGCCAGCGCGAGGACGAGGCCGGGAAAACCGACGACGCCGAACGCCGCCTTCCAGCCCCACTGCGCAGCGATGATGCCGCCGAGCATGACGCCGAGCACCGATCCGATCGACGCCGACGCGAAGAAGCCGGCCATGAGCGTGCCGCGCATCCGCGACGGGAAGTGGCCGGCGAGCAGGGCGGGCGCCACCGAGCCATAGCCGGCTTCGCCGAGCCCGACGAGCGAACGCGCGGCGAGCAGCTGGCCGTAGTTGCGCGTGAACATGCACGAGATCGTCGCCAGGCTCCAGACCGCCGCCATCACGACGATGCTCTTGACGCGGCTGAAGCGGTCGGCGACCAGCGCGACCGGAATGCCGAACAGCGCGACGGTCACCGAGATCGCGGAAACGAGCGCACCGAGCTGCACGTCTTTCAAGCCCCACTCGGCCTTGAGGTGCGGAAAGAGCGAAACGATGATCTGGCGGTCGACGTAGTCGAAGACCATCAGCGCGACCGACATCGCGAACGCGAACCACGCCGCGCGCGGCGTCGACAGGTAGCCGTCGCGCTCGGAAAGAGGCAGCTCGTGCACGGCAGTCTCCTAGGGAACGAGCACCGTCGCGCCGACGGTCTTGCGCGACTCGAGCGCGCGGTGCGCGTCGGCGGCATCGGCGAGCGCGAACTGCTGCTTCGGCTCGCCGCGGATGCGGCCCGCCAGGACGTGGCCGAACAGCTCGTCGGCCATCGCGAGCATGTGCGCGCGCGGCATGATGTAGTGCATCATCGCCGGCCGCGTCACCCAGATCGATCCCTTGACGGCGAGCTGCATCGTGTCGATGACGACCGGGCCCGAGCTCGTGCCGTTGCTGACGAGGTGGCCGCGCACCTGCAGGCTGTCGAGCGACGCGGCGAGCGTGTCCTTGCCGACCGAATCGTAGACGACCGGAACGCCCTTGCCGTCGGTCAGCTCGCGCACTCGCCTGGCGATGTCCTCGCGGCCCGTCACGATCGTGTGCGTGCAGCCGTTCGCCTTCGCGATCTCGGCCTTCTCGTCGGTGCTCACGGTGCCGATCATCGTCACGCCGATCGCCCTCGCCCACTGGCACGCGATCAGGCCGACGCCGCCGGCGGCGGCGTGGTAGAGGATCGTCTCGCCGCCGTGGAGCGGATAGACCTGGCGAAACAGGTACTGCGCGGTCATGCCCTTCATCATCAGCGTCGACGCGGTGCGATCGTCGATGCCGGCGGGCAGCGGGATCAGCACGTCGGCGGGCAGGACGCGAACGTCGGCGTACGCGCCCTGCGGGCCGAGCAGGTAGCCGACGCGGTCGCCGGCGCGAACGTCGGTCACGCCCTCGCCGACTGCCTCGACGACGCCGACGGCGTCGCTGCCGAGGCCGTTCGGCAGCGCCAGCGGGTAGCGCCCGGTGCGGAAGTAGACGTCGATGAAGTTGACCGCGACGTACGTGTGGCGCACGCGCGCCTGCCCTGGGCCCGGCTCGCCGACGTCGACCGTCTCGAGCTCGAGCACTTCGGGGCCGCCGGTCTGGTGAAGGCGGATCGCACGGGCCATGTTCGTTCTCCTCGGGCGGGCGGTTGCGCCGGCCTCTTCGTTCAATGCCCGGCAGCGAGCCGCGCGATCAGCGAATCGGCCTTGGTCCACGGACCGTAGCCGGACGCCGGGTTCAGGTGGCCGACGTGGCCGAGGTCGACGACCTCGCTGCCCCAGTCGCTCGCGAGCGCGGTGACGCGCGAGAAGCGGCCGAGCGGGTCGTTGCGGCTTGCGGCGACGATGCTCGGAAACGGCAGGGGCTTGCGCGGCACCGGCAGCCAGCCGCCGGCGCGCAGCGCCTCCATCGTCGGATAGCCCGCCGGCATCGGCTTCTCGAAGTCGGGAGGCGTCGCGAGCAGCGCGCCGCGAACCGCCCGCTGCGTGCGCCGTGCCCAGTGCGCGAGCATGATGCAGCCGCCGCTGTGCGCGACGGCGACGATCGGACCTTCGATCGATTGCGCGGTGCGCTCGATCTCGGCGACGCGCGCCGAGCAGCTCAAGTTCTCGCGGCCCATCGGCAGCACGCTCGCAACCGGTCGCGCCGCCTTGCGCAGGTTGCGCTGCAGCAGCGTCTGCCAGTGGTCGTCGACTTCATCGCGCAGCCCGGGAACGACGAGGACCGTGAAGCGATCCGCAGTCTCTGCCAGCGTCATCAGGCCGCCTTCTTCAGCCAGCCCTGCTGGCGTCCCTTGGGGTTCGGCGCGAAGCCGTTCGCGGCGAGCGTCTCCTCGACGGTCTCGTAGAAGACGCCGATCTTGAGGATCTCGCGCGCCTCCTTGCCGTTCGCGACCTCGCGGCCGAACTCGCGCGACATGCGCACGAGCTGCTCGATCTGGCGCACCGACGACATCTTCTCGGTGCGCGACTGGTTCCAGAGGTTGTCCTCGATGCCGCAGCGCACGTGCAGGCCCATCGCGATGCCCATCATGTTGATCGGCAGCACGTTGCGCATGCTCGACTCGACCGTCAGCATCGTGCCGTCGGGGATCGCGCGCAGGAAGTTCGCCAGGCTGTAGATGTTCGGCTGGTCCATTCCGCCGCCGATCGCCACCCAGTTGCAGACCAAGGGGCCGCGGTAGATGCCGCGACGGATCAGCCGCTCGACCGTCTCGAAGCTGTTGATGTTGTAGAACTGGAACGCGCTCTGGATGCCCGCCCTCGACAGGCGCCTGATGTGCTCCTCGAAGAAGCTCGGCGTCGACGGCACGATCATCTCGCGGTAGGCGCGGTGGATCTCGGGCGTCGCGAGCGACGTGCCGGCGATGTCGTCGGCCTCCATCTGCTCGAGCACGTTCATCTGCGACGTGTTGACGGTGACCGTCACCTGGTCGGGCTTCGGGTCGAGCTCGGCGAGCATGTGGCGGGTGTCGTCCGAGAGCCACTTCGCCGCGGCGCCTTCGCTCTCGGGAGCGAACGAGATCGAGCCGCCGACCTGGATCACCATCTCGGGGACGGCCTTGCGCACGCCGGCGATCAGCTCGTTGAACATCGACAGCCGCTTCGAGCCGCGGCCGTCGAGCTCGCGCACGTGCAGGTGGAGCACGCTCGCGCCGGCGTCATAGCAGTCGACCGCCTTCTGCACCTGCTCGGCCATCGTGACGGGGATGTCCTCGGGGAAGTCGGATGGCATCCACTCGGGGCCGTACGGCGCGCAGGTGATGACGAGCTTGTCCTGGTTCTCGGGGAAGAGCGATCCGTCGAGGAAGTTCATGGTGGTCCTGGGTGAAGAAGCGGGGTGAGGCGGGCGGCGGTTGCGGTGGTCAGAACGTCGCGTCGCCGACGATTCCGGCGCGTTCCATCTTGCGGTGGCACGGCGGGTAGTCCATCACCGCGTAGTGCTGCGTCGATCGGTTGTCCCACATCGCGACGTCGTTCGGCTGCCAGCGCCAGCGCACCTGGTACTCGGGGATGAACGCCTGGCTCTGCAGGTACTGCAGGAGCGGTGCGCCGACATGGGTGAAGTCCTGCCCGTAGCGGACGTGGTCCGGGGTGTGGAAGTTGGTGAAGTGCGTCGTGAAGGCGTTGACGAAGAGCACCTTCTCGAACGTCTCGGGGTGCGTGCGGACGACCGGATGCTCGGCGTCCGGAAACTGCGCCTTCAGCGCGAGGCGCTTCTCGATCGGCATCGCGGCGCCGAAGGTCGCCTCGATGCTGTGGCGCGCGCGCAGGCCGAGGATCTGCGTCTTGACGTGCTCGGGCAGCTTCTCGTAGGCGAGCACCATGTTCGCCCACATCGTGTCGCCGCCGACCGGCGGGCACTCGACGCAGCGCAGGACGCAGCCGAACGGCGGCTTCACGCGCCAGGTCGCGTCGGTGTGCCACGCGTTCTCGTAGCGGTCGTTCGGCGTCTCCGGCGACTTGTAGATGCGCACCAGCCCCGGATGCTCGGGATCGCTGCCGGCCACCGGGTGGTCCTCGAGCTCGCCGAAGTGGCGCGCGAACGCGACGTGCTCGGCGCGGCTCATGCCCTGGCGCCGGAAGAACAGGACGCGGTGCTTCAGCAGCAGCGCGCGGATCTCGGCGACGAGCCCGGTGTCGCGCGCCACCAGCCTCGGCAGCATCCAGGTCGAGCCGCTGACCTGCGCGATCGGCGCCGAGCTCCGCAACGTCGACCTCGGCGCGGCGTCGCGCGACACCGGCCTCGTCGCCGAGATCCGCGCGCTGCTGCTGAAGCACCGCGTCCTGTTCTTCCGGCGCCAGGGCATGAGCC
>JASLGD010000005.1 GCA_030150305.1 Caldimonas sp.
GCAGGTAAAAGTACATGACGACGGCGAGCGCGAACACCGTGCCTTCGATCGTCATCAGCCCCGCGGTGCCCCACCACATCAGGCTGCGCGGGCCGAAGTCGAAGCTCGGCAGCGCGCGAACGTCGAGGACGCCGCCTTCGACGGTCGGCGCGCCGGCGACGTCGCCGCGCCTGCGCGTCTCGGAGAGCTGGTCGTGCACCGCGCTCATGGCGCGCGCTCCAGCGCGAGGTGCGCCTGGTTCTCGCGCCGCTTCGGCCAGAACCAGAGCGTGAGCGCGATCGCGACCGGGACCGAGCCCCACGCGACCGCCCACGGCGTGAAGATCGTGCCGATGAAGAACACCGTCGTCGTGACGGCGCCGACGAACGGCCAGATCGTCGGCTCGGGGAACGACCCGCGCGTCTCCGGCTCGGCGTCGAGGACGGTCGTCATCAGCACCTCGCGGCTGTCGATCGCGAGGCCGGCGACGTGGCCGCGAATGCCTTCGGGCTCCCAGAGCGGGTCGCGGCCGCCGACGACGGGGGGCGCCGCGAAGTTGAACGCGGGCGGCGGCGAGGCGACGGACCATTCGAGCGTGCCGGCGTTCCACGGATTCGCCGGCGCGCGCTCGCCGGCGCGCAGGCTGCGCCAGACGTTGACGACGAAGACGAGGACGCTCACCGCGATCGTCAGCGCGCCGATCGTCGCGAGCAGGTTGAGGTTGCCCCAGCCCATCTCGGCGCCGTAGGTGTAGACGCGTCGCGGCATGCCGGCGAGGCCGAGCAGGTGCATCGGGAAGAACGCGACGTTGAAGCCGACGAAGAAGAGCCAGAAGTTCCACTTGCCGAGCCGCTCGCTCATCATCCTGCCGGTCATCTTCGGGAACCAGTAGTAGAAGGCGCCGAAGAGCGGGAAGACGGCGCCGCCGATCAGCACGTAGTGAAGGTGGGCGACGACGAAGTAGGTGTCGTGCACCTGCAGGTCGATCGGCACCGACGCCAGCATGATCCCCGTGAGGCCGCCGAGGACGAGGATGAAGAAGAACGCGAGCGTGAAGAGGAGCGGCGTCCTGAAGACGAGCCTGCCGGTCGCGAGCGTCGCCAGCCAGCAGAAGATCTGCACCGCCGACGGGATCGCGATCATCATGCTCACCGCGGTGAAGAAGCTCTTTCCCAGCTCGGGCAGGTTGGTCGCGAACATGTGGTGCACCCACAGGCCGAAGGCGAGGAACGCAGTCGCGACGAGCGAGAGCACCATCGCCGCGTAGCCGAAGATCGGCCGTCGCGCGAACGTCGAGACGATCGACGACATGAAGCCGAGCGCCGGGATGAAGATGAGGTAGACCTCCGGGTGGCCGAAGAACCAGAACATGTGCTGGTAGAGGATGACGTCGCCGCCTTCGCCGGGGTTGAAGAAGTGCGTGCCGACGAGGCGGTCGGTGATCAGCGAGGTGCTCGCGAGCATCACCGCCGGCATCGCGATCATCACCATGAACGCGGTGACGAGCATCGCCCAGACGAAGAGCGGCAGGCGGTTGAGCGTCATCCCGGGAGCGCGCAGCTTGAACACGCCACTGATCAGGATCACCGCCTCGAGCAGCCCCGAGAGCTCGGTGAACGTGATCATCTGCGCCCAGAAGTCGGCGCGCTTGCCGGTGCCGTAGTCGGGGCCGGAAAGCGGCGGATACGCGAACCAGCCGACGTCGGGCCCGGTGTTCAGGAAGAACGCGGCGAACAGCATCAGCCCGCCGAACAGGTACACCCAGTACGCGTACGCGTTCATGCGCGGGAACGCGACGCTGCGCGCGCCGATCATCAGCGGCACGAGGTAGATCGACATCGCCTGCATGACCGGCACGGCGAAGAGGAACATCATCGTCGAGCCGTGCATCGTGAACAGCTGGTTGTACAGATCGGGCCCGATGAGGTGGTTGTCGGGGCGCGCGAGCTGCACGCGCATCGCCGCTGCGAGCAGGCCGCCGGCGACGAAGAACGCGAACGCGGTGACGATGAAGCGCTTGCCGATCGTCTTGTGGTTGATCGCCGCGAACCAGCCGAGGAGCCCGGGCGGATCGCTCCAGGTGCGCTCGAGCGCGGCCACGTCGTCCGCGGTCGGAGGAACGCTGTTGACGCGGGGCTGCGGCAGCGCCGCACGCGCGCTCGTCACTTCAGGCTCCCGAGATAGGCGACGAGCGCGTCCATGTCGGACGACGACAGCGGCGTCGCCGGCATGTTCGCTCCCGGCTTGAAGTCCTGCGGGTTGGCGATCCAGCGCGCCAGCTCCGCGGGCCGGTTCGGCAGCGTTCCCGCGGCGATCGTCGTGCGGCTGCCGACATGGGTGAGGTCGGGCGCCTTGCGCGCGCCCGCAGTCGTGCCCTCGATCGCGTGGCACATCACGCACGCGCTGCCGAGAAAGACGTCGCGGCCGCGGCGCGTCGTCGCATCGCCCGGCTCCTTCGCCGGCTGACGCTGCGCGGCTTGCCAGGCGTCGAACGCTGCCGGCGGATCGGCGATCACCTCGAACGCCATGAACGCGTGCTGGTAGCCGCAGAACTCGGCGCACTGGCCGCGGTAGCGGCCGGGCTGGTCGGCGCGGAACTGGATCAGCGCGGTGCGGCCGGGAATCAGGTCCTTCTTGCCGGCGAGGCTCGGCACCCACAGGCTGTGGATGACGTCGTCGGCGTCCAGCTGGATGACGACCGGCCGGCCGACGGGAACGTGCAGCTCGTTCGCGGTCGTGAACGTGTCGGACGCCTGCGCGCCTCGGTAGCGCACCTCCCACCACCATTGATGACCGGTGACCTCGATGTTGACGGCGTCCGCGAGCGACATCCGCGCGAGCGCGCGGTCGGTCGCGACGCTGGCGACGACGAGGACGAGCAGCAGCACGATCGAGACGGCGGCCGACCAGAGCACGCTGCGGTACGGCCCGCGCTCGTGGCGCTCGTTCGACGCGACATCGGCGGGGTCGCGTTCGCTCGCGCGGCCGCTTCGCCAGAGCGCGAACGCGAGACCGAGCAGGACCGCGCAGAAGACCGCGGTGCAGATGAAGACGGTCAGGTTCCACAGGCTGCCGATGTGCGCGGCCTGCAGACCTGCGCTCGCGAGCGCGTCGTGCACGCCGGGCTCGACCGGCGTGCGATCCTTCGCGGCGAACGAAACCGCGCAGCAGGCCGCGCCGCCGCACGCGGCGAGCAGAGCGCGGAGGACGACGTCAGGGCGCACTGGAGGCTGCCTTCTCGGGCCGCGGCTTCTGCTCGGGCCGCGTGTTCTCGGGCGGCGCACCGGAGAGCGAGTCGCTGCGGCTCGGCGCGACGTCCTTGCGCAGCTGGCCGCTCAGCGATCGCACGTAGGCGACGAGCTGCCAGACCTGGTCGTCGGGAATGCGGCCGCCGAACGCCGGCATGCCGTTCGGCCGGCCCTCGACGATGCTCGCGTAGATCGCGCCGGGCTGATGGCCGTAGCGCCACTGCGCGTCCATCAGGTTGGCGCCCATGCCGCCGCCGCCTCCGCCGCCGTGGCAGCCGCTGCAGTTGTACCAGCGAAAGAGACGCTTGCCCTGGTTCACCGCGTACGCGTTCTCGTCGAGGCTCGAGCGGTCGGGAATCGGCTGTGCGCCGGGCTGCAGCGGCGGCCCGCCGCCGGGGAGGATCGCGCTGACGCGCGTCGCGTCGCGCGCCGGCGTTTGCGGCGGCGAGCTGAAGTCGCGCTTCTCGCGCTGGCACGCGACGAGCCCTGCGGCGACGAGCGCCGCGACGAGTGCGGCCCGGGTCGTCATCGCGGCTGCTCCTCGTCGTGCGCGGGCGCCTGCGCGCTCATCGTCGCCTCTGCGCGCGGCACGCGATACGCGTCGAGCACGGCATCGATCTCGCGTGCGCGCCGCGCGAGCGCATCGTCGAGCGCGTGCAGCAGCGCGTCGTCGCCTTTCTTGACGCCGACCGCGATCGCGAACTCGAACGGCAGGTCGAAGCCGGGCGGCGCGACGGCGGGCGTGACGATGAGCGGAACCGCGGCGTGCTCGGTGAACCATCCCGCCTGCGGACCCCAGACGAGCGCGGCGTCGATCGTTCCCGCGGCGAGGTCGGCGCTGATGCGCGACGCCGCCGAGCCGGCGCCGTAGACCGGATAGCCGACGACACCGTCGGTGGCGCCGGCGCGCGCGAGCGCGAGCGCGGGCGGCGTCGCCGCGAGGTCGTTGCCGATCAGCTGGACGCCGATCCTGAGCTGCGCGAGCCGCGGATCGGCGAACGACGCCAGCGGCGCGCGCGCGTCGGCGCGGTTGACGAAGACGTAGCGCGAGCGGTAGTACGGGCGCGTCGTCAGCAGCCGCTCGAACCCGGCGGGCACGCCCATCCAGACGTCGCAGACGTCGGCGCCGAACGTCTTGCGCACGAAGCCGCGGCGCTGCTCCTGCCAGGCGTAGACGAGGCGGGCGCCGAGCTCGTCGGCGAGCAGCCGTGCGATGCGATTCTCGAAGCCGCTCTCGTCGGCGCTCGAGAGCGGCAGGTTGTCGGGCTCGGCGCAGACGCGCAGCGTCCGTCCGGCGGCGAGCGCCGGCACGAATGCGAGCGCCAGCGCGATCGCCGCGGCGCCGGCGCGCAACGCGGCGCGCACGTCAGGGCAGCGCGAAGACATAGAGCATGCCTGCGGCCTTGGTCTGCAGCGGCAGGTCCTGCATCGCGTTGACGAAGCCGAGCGCTGCGGTCGTGTCGCGCGCGTCGATCGGCGACGAGACGATCGCGCCGGCCCAGCCGCCGACGCCGGCGAAGACGGCGACGTACTGCTTGCCGTCGACGCCGCGGTAGCTGATCGGCTGGCCGATGACGCCCGAGGCGGCCTTGAACTTCCAGAGCGCGGCGCCGGTCTTGGCGTCGACGGCCTTGAAGTCGCCGTCCATCGTGCCGTAGAAGACGACGTCGCCGGCGGTCGCGAGCGCGCCGCTCCAGACGGGGAAGCTCTCCTTCAGCTGCCACGCCGCCTTGCGCGCGACCGGGTCCCACGCGGTGAAGAGGCCGCGGTTGCCGCCGGCGCCGGCGTAGATCTTCACGTCCATGCCGACGTACGGCGTGCCGGCGATGTAGCTCACCTGGTACGGCTCGACGTCCTGGCACAGGTTCTGGTGCGGCACGTAGAGCAGCCGCGTGCGTGGCGACCACGCCATCGGCTGCCAGTCCTTTGCGCCCGGCGACGCGGGACATGCGTTGCGCGTGACGTGTCCCGCGCGCTCGTCCTTCTGCGGGTTGTACTTGAGCTCGCCGGTCCGCAGGTCGACTCCGGTCGACGTCGTCACCGGAACGAACGCGTCCGCCGACAGCACCTGGCCGGTCGCCCGGTCGAGCACGTACATGTAGCCGTTGCGATCGGGATGAACGAGCACCGCGCGGCTGCTGCCGCCGATCGGCAGCTCGAGCAGCACGTTCTCGTTGACGCCGTCGTAGTCGTGGAGGTCGTGCGGGCTCCACTGGTAGTACCAGAGCGCCTCGCCGGTCGACGGCCGTCGCGCGAAGATGCCCGAGGTCCACTTGTTGTCGCCGGGGCGCTGCTCGGGATTCCACGGCCCCGGATTGGCGGTGCCGTAGTAGACGAGGTCGAGCGCCGGGTCGTACGAGACGAAGCCCCAGACGGTGCCGCCGCCGATCTTCCACGCGCTCCCCGGCCACGTCGAGACGCCGAGGTCGGTGCCGCGGTCCTTCGCGTAGTAGGGCTTGAACGACGGACCGATCAGCACGTCCTTGTCGGGGCCGGTGCTGTACGCGCGCCACGCGATCTTCCCGGTCGCCGCGTCGAGCGCGGTCAGCCAGCCGCGCACGCCGAGCTCGCCGCCGCTGTTGCCGACGAGAACCTTGCCGGCGACGACGAGCGGCGCCATCGTCGTCGTCTCGCCGTGCGCGACGTCGCCGAGCTTCGTTCGCCACAGCTCGCGTCCGCTCGCCGCGTCGATCGCGATCGTCTGCACGTCGAGCGTGTTGACGAACACGCGCCCGTCGGCGTACGCGAGGCCGCGATTGACGACGTCGCAGCACGCGACGCCTTGCGAGCTCGCGTCGGGATTCGGCTCGAACTTCCACTTGACCGTCGGCGTCGCCGGACGTCGGAGGTCGAACGCGTAGACGGTGTTCGGATACGGCGTGACGACGTACATCGTGTCGCCGATGACGAGCGGCGCCGCCTCGTGCCCCTTCGGGATCCCGGTCGGGAAGCTGAACGCGAGCTTCAGCGTGCCGACGTTGGCGGTCGTGATCTGGTCGAGCGGGCTGAAGCGCGTGCCTTGCGCGTCGTGGCCGACGACCGGCCAATCCCCCGCTGCCGCGGATGCGGCCGGGGACGCGGTGGATGCAGATGCAGTGGAGTTGGATGCGGTGGATGCAGACGCGGCGGATGTCGACGTGGCGGATGTCGACGCGGCCACTGAAGTCGACGCGGATGCCGCAGCCGGCGGGCTTGCGCCGTTCGCTCTGGCGGTCACGAGTGCGACGAGCGCGGCGAGCGCGCGTGCGCTCCAGGCCCGTGACCATCGCACTCTGCCACCCACGTGTCCTGCTCCCTCGATCCGTCGTCGCGACGCACCTCGCCAGCAATCGATGTGCCGACGCACCGGCGTGGGGCGCGAGACGATCGCGACAGCGCATGGCCTGACCGTGCAGAGCGCGTGGTGCGACTGCGCAGACAGCGCGTGACGCGATTGCGTAGAGCGCGTGGTGCGACTGCGCACACAGCGCGTGACGCGGCCGCGCAAGCGGCGAGTTCGGCGATCGTCGCGACGACCGCCGAGCTCGGCGCTGGAACTCAGCCTTGCAAGGATGCGGCGCTTGCGCGCCGCTGCATCACTGCGACGCCGCCGATGCGGGCGCAGGCGCCGTCGTCGCCGAGTCGGGCGCGGCGCTCGGGCTCGCCATCGTGCCGGCCGCGGCCGGCGTCGTCGCTGCGGCGCCGCCGCTCGCCGACGCATCGCCGGACGATGCGCCGATGGTCGACGGCGCCGACATCGCCGAAGCGGCGGTCGCGGCAGGTGCGGCGTGCGTCGCGCCGACGCTCGAGCTCGCGATCGGCAGCAGCGGCACGATCAGCAGCGCGACGATGTTGATGATCTTGATCAGCGGATTGACGGCCGGGCCGGCGGTGTCCTTGTACGGGTCGCCGACGGTGTCGCCGGTGACCGCGGCCTTGTGCGCCTCGCTGCCCTTGCCGCCGTAGTGGCCGTCCTCGACGTACTTCTTGGCGTTGTCCCACGCGCCGCCGCCGGTGCACATCGAGATCGCGACGAAGAGGCCCGTCACGATCGTTCCCATCAGCAGGCCGCCGAGCGCCGCCGGGCCGAGCAGCAGGCCGACGAGGATCGGCACGACGACCGGCAGCAGCGACGGCACGACCATCTCCTTGATCGCGGCGGTCGTCAGCATGTCGACCGCGCGGCCGTACTCGGGCTTGCCGGTGCCCTCCATGATTCCCTTGATGTCGCGGAACTGGCGGCGCACCTCGACGACGACGGCGCCCGCCGCGCGGCCGACCGCCTCCATCGCCATCGCGCCGAAGAGATAGGGAATCAGGCCGCCGATGAAGAGGCCGATGATGACCATGTGGTCGGAAAGATCGAACGACAGGTGCATGCCGCGCGACTCGAGCGCGTGGGTGTAGTCGGCGAACAGCACCAGCGCGGCGAGGCCCGCCGAGCCGATCGCGTAGCCCTTGGTCACCGCCTTGGTGGTGTTGCCGACCGCGTCGAGCGGGTCGGTGATGTCGCGCACGCTGTCCGGGAGCTCCGCCATCTCGGCGATGCCGCCGGCGTTGTCGGTGATCGGCCCGTAGGCGTCGAGCGCGACGACGATGCCCGCCATCGAGAGCATCGAGGTCGCCGC
The DNA here is from genome assembly GCA_030150305.1 of Caldimonas sp. Classification (GTDB taxonomy): domain Bacteria; phylum Pseudomonadota; class Gammaproteobacteria; order Burkholderiales; family Burkholderiaceae_C; genus Schlegelella_A. Next base: position 7,835 of record JASLGD010000005.1, read on the forward strand.
GATCGCGATGCCGTAGAGGCCGCCCAGCCAGTACGAGACGAAGATCGCGATGCAGACGCAGAGCACCGGCCACGCGGTCGACTTCATCGAGACGCCGAGGCCGGCGATGATGTTGGTGCCGTGGCCGGTCGTCGAGGCGCTGGCGACGTGCTGCACCGGCTTGTAGTCGGTGCCCGTGTAGTACTCGGTGATCCAGACGAGCGCCGCGGTCAGCAGCAGGCCGACGACGCACGCGCCCCAGAGGCGCATCTGCGAGTTGGAGCCGAGCGCGTCGGCGGGCATGATCGCGCTGGTCACGAACCAGAACAGGATCAGCGACAGCACGCCGGCGACGATGAGGCCGCGATACAGGGCGGGCATCACGTTCTTCATCCCGGGCGACGCCTTGACGAAGCTGCAGCCGATGATCGAGGCGATGATCGAGACGCCGCCGAGCAGCAGCAGGTAGATCACGGCGGCGAGCGCGGTCGCAGCGTTGGCGGCGAAGAGCAGCGCGCCGAGCGCCATCGTCGCGATGATCGTCACCGCGTACGTCTCGAACAGGTCGGCGGCCATGCCGGCGCAGTCGCCGACGTTGTCGCCGACGTTGTCGGCGATCACCGCCGGGTTGCGCGGGTCGTCCTCGGGGATGCCGGCCTCGACCTTGCCGACGAGGTCGGCGCCGACGTCGGCGCCCTTGGTGAAGATGCCGCCGCCGAGTCGCGCGAAGATCGAGATCAACGAAGAGCCGAAGGCGAGGCCGAGCAGGGGCTTCAGCGTCGCCGAGTCGACCTTCGTGCCGCCGGTCAGGTACCAGAAGAACGCGCCGACGCCGATCAGGCCGAGGCCGACGACGAGCATGCCGGTGATCGCGCCGCCCTTGAACGCGACGTTGAGCGCCGGGCCGATGCCTTGCGTGGCCGCCTGCGCGGTGCGCACGTTCGCGCGCACCGAGACGTTCATGCCGATGAAGCCGCACGCGCCCGAGAGGATCGCGCCGATGACGAAGCCGACCGCCGTCGTGTGATCGAGGAAGAAGAAGATCAGGATCGCGAGGACGATCCCGACCATCCCGATCGTCGTGTATTGCCGCTTGAGGTAGGCCGCCGCGCCTTGCTGGATCGCTGCCGCGATCTCCTGCATGCGGGCGTTGCCCGCGTCCTGGCTGAGGATCCAGCTGCGCTGGACGAAGCCGTAGATGACCGCGGCGAAGCCGCAGGCGAGTGCGATGTAGAGCGCCGTCGTGGTGGAGATCAAGACAGTTCCTTCCTCGTTCCAGTCGTTGAATTCGTTGCTGGCCTGCGGCCGGCCCGATCCGAGCGTGACTTCCCGCACGGTCTCGGGCAAATCCACGAATGTTAAGGGATGGCGGAGCCGCTCCGACCTTCGCCGGCCGCGCCGCGCGCCCGGGGGGACGCCTGCGCCTTACCATCGCGAGTCGCCGTCTCCCGCCTGCTCCGCCATGAGCCTGCACAACGTCTCCCCCGGCCCGCGCGCCCCCGACGAGTTCAACGTGATCATCGAGATCCCGATGAACGCCGACCCGATCAAGTACGAGGTCGACAAGGAAACCGGGGCGATGTTCGTCGACCGCTTCATGAGCACGGCGATGCACTACCCGTGCAACTACGGCTACATCCCGCAGACGCTGTCGGCCGACGGCGATCCGGTCGACGTCCTCGTCATCACGCCATTTCCGCTCGCACCGAGCGTGGTCGTCGCGTGCCGTCCGATCGGCGTTCTGAAGATGGAGGACGAGGCGGGCGGCGACGCCAAGCTGCTCGCCGTGCCGATCGACAAGATCCTCGGCATCTACCGGCACTGGCAGAAGCCGTCGGACATGAACGAGATGCGGCTGAGCCAGATAAAGCACTTATTCGAGCAATAGAAGGACCTCGAGCCGGGCAAGTGGGTCAAGGTGAGCGGCTGGGAAGGGCCCGACGCGGCGCGCGCCGAGATCCGCAACGGCATGGCGGCGTACGGCGCGACCAAGGCCGAGCGGCCGTCGTAGCGGCGCGCGATCAGCCGGCCTTGAACGGTCGGCGCTCGTTCAGCTCGTCGAGGTAGCTCTCGACCCCCTTGCCTTCGCGGGCCAGAAAGTCGTCGATCGCGCGTGCGAACTGCGGATGCGCGAGCCAGTGCGCCGACCACGTCTGCACCGGCAGCAGGCCGCGCGCCATCTTGTGCTCGCCCTGGGCGCCGCCCTCGAAGCGCAGGTAACGGTTGGCGATGCACCACGCGAGCGGCTGGTAGTAGCAGGCGTCGAAGTGCAGGCAACTGACGTGCTCGACCGCTCCCCAGTAGCGGCCGAACGCGGCCTTGCGGCCAGGATCGATCGCGATCAGCGACGCGGCGATGCGGCGATCGCCGCGGCGCGCGACGAAGAGGAGCCAGTGGTCGGCCATGGTCCGCGCGGTTCGCGCGAAGAAGTCGCGCGTCAGGTACGGCGTCGAGTGGTGCGCGCGGTACGTCAGCGTGTAGCAGCGGTAGAAGAAGTCCCAGTCGTCGGCGGTGATCGCGTCGCCGCTCGCCACGGTGAAGGTGATTCCCGCTTCGGCGACGCGGCGCTGCTCCTGCTGGATCTTCTTGCGCTTGTCGCGCTGCAGGCTGGCGAGGAAGTCGGCGAAGTCGGCGTACGGCTCGGCGGTGCGGTTCGTCCAGTGGAACTGCACCGTCGTTCGCAGCGACCAGCCGGCGGCCTGCGCGGCGGCGCGGTCGGCGTCGTCGACAAAGAGCAGGTGCGCCGACGACAGCCCCGCCGATCGGGCCAGCTGCTCGATCGCGCGCAGCAGGACGACGCGGTGCTCGGCCGAGCGCGCGAGCAGGCGCGGCCCCTGCACCGGCGTGAACGGAACCGCGTCGAGCAGCTTCGGGTAGTACTCGAGGCCGTGCCGGCGGTAGGCGTCGGCCCAGGCCCAGTCGAACACGTATTCGCCGTACGAGTGGTCCTTCAGGTAGAGCGGGCACGCGGCGACGAGATCGCCGCGGTGCTCGACGGCGAGGAAGTGCGGCGTCCAGCCGGTCCGCTCGACCGCGCTCTTCGAGTCGTGCAGAGCGCGCAGGTACGCCATCGTCATGAACGGCGTCGCCGACGGCTGCGCGGCGACCAACGCGTCCCACGCCGCGGCGTCGATCTCGGCGAGGTCGCGGCAGACGCGGACGACGTGCTCTTCGTCGCCGGCTGCTCGACGCTTGCGCGGTGTCGCGTGCTCGCTCATCGTTCGGCGCATGTGCCCGTCGTCTTCGCTCCGGCGCGTCGCGACGGCGGCGCGCCGCGACCGGCGGGCTCGGCGGGCGATGCTACGGCGAAGGCGCGTTCGCCGTTGCGCGGCCGGTTCGCAGGTCGATCGCCTACACTCGACCGCATTCGAGACCGCGCGGAGCCGGCCCCATGAAGCAGATCACCGCCATCGTCAAGCCGTTCAAGCTCGAGGAGGTGCGCGAGGCGCTGGCCGACATCGGCGTCTCGGGGCTCACGGTCACCGAGGTCAAGGGTTTCGGGCGGCAGAAGGGCCACACCGAGCTCTACCGCGGCGCCGAGTACGTCGTCGACTTCCTGCCCAAGGTCAAGATCGAGGTCGTCGTCAAGGACGCGGAGGCCGAGCGCTGCATCGACGCCGTCGTCAAGGCGGCGAAGACCGGGAAGATCGGCGACGGCAAGATCTTCGTGACGACGATCGATCACGTCGTGCGCATCCGCACCGGCGAGCTCAACGAGGACGCAGTCTGACGTCGCGCGGCTCGGCGAGGACGAGCCGCGTGCCGCACAGCCGGTCGTGCCAGAACTGGCGGCCGGGAGCGAGCAGGGCGAAGAGCGGATAGATCGCGAACCACGCGAGCACCGCGAGGACGGTCGCGAGCGGCGGCAGATGCAGCGCCGCTGCGAGCCCGGCCGGAACGCCCAGCCAGACGACGCAGCACACCGCGAAGCGAACGAGCGCGCGCCCTTGCGACAGGCGATCGCCCGCGGCGGTGACGACGCGGATGCGCCAGGTCTGCATCGCGAGCGTCTGCCCGCGCGTCGACCACAGGCCGACGAAGTAGATCGCGTCGAGGACGAGCGCGTAGACCCGCAGCGCCGCTTCGCTCTGCAGCGGATGCCGCTGCCCGGTCTGCGCGACGAAGACCGCGCCGAGCACGCCGGGGACGAGCGCGATGCCGAAGAGCAGCATCGATTCGTAGCAGAAGCAGGCCATGCGGCGCATCAGCGACGGCGTCGCGCCTGCGCCCGCATCGCCGGTGTCGCCGGCGCCGCTCGCGGTCACCGCGGCGCCGACGGTGCCGGCTTCGCGGCGACGGGTGCCAGGGTCCGCACCGGCGTCACCGGTGCGGCGGGCGCGGACGCGGTCGCCGCCACCGCCGCGGCCTGCGGACCGCGCTTGGGCAGCAGCGTCGAGCGGTGCACGAACTCGGGCGTCGCCGCGATCTTGGGCATGCCGCTCTGCTGGTGAGGCGGCGGTGCCGGCTGGCGCGTGATGAGCGTCGTCGTCGCTCCC
>JASLGD010000008.1 GCA_030150305.1 Caldimonas sp.
GGCAACGGCCCGACCTGGAGCCACGCGACGCTGCGCCAGGTGCTGCATCGCCACGGCGCGCGCTGCGAGCGGCTCGGCTGGATCGACCTGCACACCGGCCTCGGCCCGAGCGGCCACGGCGAGCGCATCTACGCCGGCTGGGACGACGCTGACACCGTCGCCCGGGCGCGCGCCTGGTGGGGCGACGTGACCTCGATCTGGGACGGCAGCTCGACCTCGGCGGTGCTCACCGGCCTGATGTTCAACGCCGCGCACGAGGAGTGCCCGCAGGCCGAGTACACCGGCATCGCGCTCGAGTACGGCACGCAGCCGCAGGAGCAGGTGATGCTCGCGCTGCGCGCCGACCAGTGGCTCGCCAACCATCCCGAGGCCGACGATGCGACGCGCGCCGCGATCAAGAGGCAGGTGCGCGACGCCTTCTACGTCGACACCGACGAGTGGAAGGAGAAGATCGTCGCGCAGGGCGTCGACGCGGCGCGCGGCGCGCTGCGCGGATTGAGCGCGCCGCCAGCATAGGCATCGAAGCGTCGCTCAGCGGCGCACGCCTTCTCGAGCGCGGCCGCACGATGCGTGCGCGGCCGGCTCAGCGCAGGACCTGATCGGCGCGCACGAGCACCGCCTGCGGCACCCGGATGCCGATCGCCTCGGCGGTCTTCAGGTTGACGATCGTCTCGATCGTCGTCGGCTGTTCGATCGGCAGCTCGCCCGGCTTCGTTCCGCGCAGCACGCGATCGACGTAGTACGCCAGCCGCTTGTACGAATCCGCCAGGCGCGGGCCGTACGTGCACAGCGCGCCCGCGGCAGCGAACACCGGCCAGCTCGAGATCAACGGCAGTTGCTCGCGCAAGGCGAACTCGACGATGCGGCCGCGGTTCTGCACCGTGAAGCTGTCGGCGAAGAGCGAGATCGCCTGCGTGCGGCCGGCGCCCATCTTCGCGAACGCCGACGTCAGCTCGTCGGAGGTGCGCGCCGGCACGTGCCGGACGTCGAGGCCGATGCGCCTGGCGGTCGCTTCCGAGTTCTCGCGCTCGCTCGCCTCGCCTGGGTACTCGGGGTTGGCGAGCAGCGCGACGCGACGCACGCCGGGCACGAGCTCGCGCAGCAGCTCGAGGCGCTTGCCGTTGAGCTCGAGCGCCAGGTACGTCAGACCGGTCATGTTCGCGTTCGGCCGGGCGAGGCTCTCGGCGAGCCCGGCGGCGACGGGATCGCCGCTGTACGCATACACGACCGGCACCGGCAGGCGGAGCGAGCGCAGCTCGAGGATCGCCTCGCCTTGCACGACCAGGACGTCGACCGGCAGGCGGACGAGCTCGTCGGCGAGAGCACGCACCTTGCCGAGGTCGTCCTCGCCGTACCGGTATTCGATCGCGAGGTTCTTGCCGTCGACGAAGCCGAGCTCGCCGAGCGCGTCGCGAAACGCGGCGACGTAGGGCACGAGGCTTGGCGGCCGCTGCGCGGTGAGCCAGCCGATCCGCGCCTGGCGCGGTTGCGCGGCGGCGATGCGCGGCAGCGCGGCCACGGCCGCGGAAGCGATCAGCAAACGTCGTCTCTGCATGGCAGCTCCTCGATCCGGCGAGCATCGCCGCGACGCCCTCGCGCGGCGAGCGACGCTTGCCACCGCGCCGCAGTGGCAAACATCACTCGCCGTCGGCGACCCGAAATGCCGGCACCGGCCGGTGAAAGCCCTTGAGCGCGAGCTCGCCTGCGGGCTCGCTCGCGACCGCGCCGTCGAGCGCCGCCCGCACGCGCTGCGAGACGAGGATCTCGCCGCCCTGCGCCTCGCCGCACAGCCGCGCCGCGAGATTGGTGACGGTGCCGATCGCGCCGTAGTCGATCCGCCCCGGAAAGCCGATGCCGCCGATCGTCGCGAAGCCTTGCGCGATGCCGACTCCCATCGCGAGCGAATGGCCGCGCCTGCTCCAGCTCTCGGCGAGGCTGCGCACCTCGCGCTGCATCGCGAGCGCCATCTTGACGGCGCGCAGCGCCGGGTCGGGCACCGGCACCGGGTCGTTGAAGAACGCCATGATGCCGTCGCCGGTGAAGCGCTCCAGCGTCGCCTCGTGCTCGAGCACGAGCTTGCCGACCGCGGCGTGGTACTCGCCGAGCACCGCCATGACGTCCTCGGGGTCGGCGGTCTCGGTGAACGCGGTGAAGCCGCGCAGGTCGAGGAAGACGACGGTGATCTCGCGGCGATGGCTCTTCAGCGGATCGGCGGCGCCGCCGGCGACGATCAGCTCGGCGAGCTGCGGCGAGAAGAAGCGCTTCAGCCGGCCGACCTTCTCGAGCTGGCGGACGCCGTCGTCGACGCGCTGCTCGAGCGTGCGGTTGAGCTCGGCGAGCTCGCTCTTCTGCCGCACCAGCTCGTCGTACAGCGACTTGATCCGCAGCAGCGAGCGCACGCGCGCGAGCAGCTCGTGCTGGCTCACCGGCTTGCTGAGGAAGTCGTCGGCACCGGCGTCGAGCCCCTTGGCGCGCTCCTTCGCCGGGTCGAGCGCGGTGACGAGGACGATCGGCAGCATCGCGTGCGCCGGGTCGGCGCGGATCGCCTCGCAGACCTCGTAGCCGCTCATGCCCGGCATCATCACGTCGAGCAGGACGAGGTCCGGCCGCTCGCGGTCGAGCACGGCGAGCGCCTCGGCGCCCGAAGCAGCGGTGCACGTGCGGTAGCCCTTCGCGCCGAGCAGGTCGGCGAGCAGCTTGACGTTGAGCGCGACGTCGTCGACGACGAGGATCTTGGCGGCCGCCGCGTTCACACCGTCGCCGCTCATGCGATCACCTCGTCGGCGCGCGCGAGCAGCGACTTCGGCACGCCGACGCCGATCGCGCGCGCGGTCTTCTGGTTGACGCTGAGGCGCAGCTTCGCCGGGCGCTCGATCGGGATGTCGCCGGCGCGCTCGCCGCGCAGGATCTTGTCGATCTTGGCCACGCCACGGCGGACGAGGTCGTCGACGTCGACGCCGTACGCGAGCAGGAAGCCGGCGCGCGCCTCCTCCGCCGACTCGCCCACGGTCGGCAGCCGGTCGCGCGTCGCGAACGCGGCGACGCGCGACCGGTGCGGGTACATCGCGATCGGAAAGAGCGCGTGCGGCCGCTGCCCGCGCGCCGCGGCGAGCGCCGCGTCGACGCCGTCGGCACCGTGCACCTCGACGAGCTGCGCCTGCATGCCGAGGCGCGCGGCGCCCTCGGTCGTCTCGCGGAGGACGTCCCCGGCGTCGACGACCTCGAGCCGGTCGATGAGCACGCAGACGCGGGCCACGCCCGGCGCCATCTCCTTCAGCAGCTCGAGTCGCTTCGGGCCGAGCTCGGGCAGCGTGAACGTGAGCCCCGTGACGTTGCCGCCGGGGCGCGCGAGGCTCTGCGCCCAGCCTTCGCGGACCGGATCGCTCCCCGAGAGCGTCAGGATCGGGATCGTCGACGTCGCCTTGCGCGCCGCCTCGCGCGCCGGCTGCCCAGCGGCGATGATGAGGTCGACCTTGACGCGCGCGAGGTCGGCCGCCATCGCGGCGAGCCGCTCGCTGCTGCCGTCGGCCCAGCGGCGCTCGACGACGAGGGTCTTGCCTTCGATCCAGCCGAGCTCGCGCAGCCCTTGCAGGAACGCGAGCTCGACCGGGTCGGGCTGCTGCTGCGCCATCGGCGAGGCGAAGAGCCCGAGCAGGCCGATGCTCGCGACGCGCGGCGTCTTCGGCGGC
>JASLGD010000020.1 GCA_030150305.1 Caldimonas sp.
CGCGGCTGGTAAGTCGCGGTCGACGGCGATCTCGAGGTTGCGCCCGCGCCCGCGCACGGTGCTCATCGGCGATCCTCCCCGATCATGATGGGCGGCCGTTCCGACGGTCCGGAAGCGCACCCTGCGCGTTCCACACCGAATGCACGGGAAAGTTCTGTTGTCCACACACCATCCTCAGGTTTTTCCCGTAGGAGTGGAGAGTTCCGAGCGCCCGTCGAACCCGTAATGCCCCGCGCCGACCGATTCGGCCCTTGCCCCGAGGACTGCCCACATGATGCCGTTCCGCCGTACCGTCGTCATTGCATTGAGCATGGCGATGCTGTGTGCCACCATCCCGTCACCCTCGCTCGCGCTGAACACGCCGACCGAGATCGGGATCGGCAAGGAGTACGACAAGCAGATCACCGACTCGACGGTCGTGGTCACGGACCCGCTGCTGAACCAGTGGGTCAACGACATCTCGGGCAAGCTGTGGGCACAGACGGCGCGCAAGGACGTCCCGTACTCGATCAAGATCCTCGACGTCTCGGACATCAACGCGTTCTCGACCCTCGGCGGCTACATCTACATCAACGAGGGCACCCTGGACTTCGTCCAGAGCGACGACGAGCTCGCCGGCGTGATCGGGCACGAGACCGGCCACATCGAGCGCCGGCACGCGGTGACCGCGAACAACAAGGCGTCGATCCTCAACGTGCTCTTCGGCGTCGCGTCGCTGTTCATCCCGATCGTCTACCGCTTCGGGCAGATCGCGCAGGCCGGCATCCAGGCGAAGATCTCCCGTGAGGACGAGAACGAGGCCGACAAGTACGGCCTCATGCTGATGACGCGCGCGGGCTTCGACCCCGACGCGATGAGGACGTTCATGGCGCACCTCGGCGCGGTCGAGAAAGAGAGCCACGACGTGCTCTCCAAGTACCTCGCCGACCACCCCGGCACCGACAAGCGACTCGCCAACCTGAACGGCGATCCGGAGCTGAACCCGAGCCTGCGCACCGACGACCAGCGCGTCGCACAGGCGATCCACGACTACGACACGGCGCGCTACAACATCGCGGCGATGAAGTTCGCCGACGTGCTGAAGCGGCGCCCGGACGACGCGACGGCGCGCTTCCAGCTCGGCCAGTCGCAGCTCGCGATCGGGCAGGTGTCGAAGGGCGAGCAGAACCTCGCCGCCGCCGCGAGCGCGGTGTCGCCGCAGGCCCGGGCGCTCGCCGACGTCCGCATCAAGGCGCTGCGTGACACCGAGCGCCGCCTGAACCTGCTGCATCCCGACCTCTCGCCGCTGCGCGACCAGGTCACCACCGCGCAGTCCAACGAGACGATCGCGTCGACGGCGATCGCGACGCGGCGCCAGGAAGGCATCGATCAGACGAAGCAGTTGCGTGCGCGCATCGAGAACATCGTGTACGGCATGCCCGATCTCTCGCGCGTGCAGCCGCGCAAGGACTCGCGTCTCGACACGCTGATCCACAACATCAACACGATGGGCAAGTCGCTCGACACGGCCGTCGGCAAGGCGGGCGAGACGATCTCCGGCGTCGGCTCGCTGGAACGCAACAAGCAGGGCGGGCTGCTCAAGGAGAACGCCGACATCCTCGCCGAGCTGCAGGCGCCGCTCAAGCTCGAGAACCCGCCGCCGCAGGCGCTCGCGACGTTCCCGTCCTACCCGCGCATGCTCGCGTCCGTCGGCGCGGCCGACGCCGACATGGTGCGCGCCGTCGACGCCGCGCGCGCGTCGCTCGCGGTGCTCGACGTCGGGCTCGGCGACCTCGACGCGTTCGTGCACGAGCTGCAGCACGTCGGCATCGACCCGACCGGCGACATCAACGCGGTCGACTACCGCCGGCTCGAGCCGTTCGTGACGAAGTCCGTCGACTCGCTCAACAAGGCCGCGGTCGGCGCGACGCAGGCGTCGCAGCTGTACAACATGGCGCGCGCGCGCCAGCTCGAGACGCGCATCGACATGCTGGGGCTGCAAGAGTCGGCCGACCGCTACGCGACGTTCCAGCACGCCCTCGACGTACGCTTCCACACCAAGGGTCTCGACTACGCGGACCTCGCGCGCGAGGACGTGACTCCGGGCCAGGTCGCCGCGGCGGTCATCGTCGGCGCCGACACGAACGCCGCCGCGCCCGCGATCCTCGCCGAGGCGAAGGCCTCGGGCAAGAGCGTCGTCGACCTGGCGAACGCGCGCGGCATGTACGCGCAGTCGCTCGAGATCTTCCTCGGCCTGATATACCTCGACTATACGGACGATCCGGACAATGAGGCCCGCGGCCGGACGTAACCCCGGCGAGCGGACGGGGTAGGAGCCTGACGTGAACGCCTCGTCCGCCGCCGCCGTGTTCGAGCGCCTCCGCGGATCGCTCAACGCCGGAGCGGTCCATGCCGGAGCGCGCCGCCCGTTCAAGTTCTTCGTGTGCGGCGACCCCGCGCTGCTCGGCGAGCTGCGCGCGCTGCTGCTCGCAGGGCACGACGGCGACGCGATCCCGATCGACGCGGCCGCCGCCTTCGAGACGCTCGACGTCGAGCG
>JASLGD010000025.1 GCA_030150305.1 Caldimonas sp.
CGGCCTGCGGCGTTTCGCTCGCGCCGAAGCCGCGCCAGTCGAGCGCGACGAGGTGGCGATCGTCGGCGAACTCGTCGACGACGAACTGGAACGACGCGGCAACGTCCATCCAGCCGTGCAGCAGGACGAGCGGCGGCCGGCCGACGCGGTCGCTGCCCGCATCGCCCCAGACGAGGACGTGCTGGCGCAGGCCGCGCGCGATGACGAAGCGGCTCTGGGCCTTGCGGCGCGGGCGGTACGGTTCGACGCTCACGCCCTGACTGTAGGCGACGCGTGCGCGACGCGAGCCTGGGCGCGACACGCGGGCGTGCGCGCGACACGCGGGCGCATGCGGGGCGCGGGCAGAATCGCGCCATGACGACCGCCGCCATCGAGTTCTCGCTGCGCGCCGCCGAGCGGCGCGATGTCGACGCCATCGTCCGATTGATCCGCGGCCTGGCCGAATTCGAGAAGCTCACCCACCTGCTCGAGGTCACTCCCGAGACGCTCGCGGTCCACCTGTTCGGGCCGAAGCCGGTCGTCGAGGCGGTCGTCGCCGAGCGGTCGGGGCGCGTCGTCGCGTTCGCACTCTTTTTCGTCAGCTTCTCGACCTTTCTCGCCAAGCCGGGGCTCTGGCTCGAGGATCTCTTCGTCGAGCCCGACCAGCGCGGCAGCGGCATCGGCCGGGCCCTGCTCGAGCATCTGGCGCGACTCGCGGCCGCGCGCGGCTACGGGCGCTTCGAATGGAGCGTGCTCGACTGGAACGCCGGCGCGATCCGCTTCTACGAGCGGATGGGCGCGACGGTGATGCCCGACTGGCGGATCTGCCGCATCGCCGGCCCGGCGCTCGACGCCTACCGCGCGGAGCGCGAGTGAGCGCGGCGGTCGATCGCTACGCCGAGCTCCACGCCGGCTTTCGCTGGCACGTCCCGCACGACTTCAACATCGCCGAGGTCTGCTGCACGCGCTGGGCGCGAGCCGATCCCGACGCCGTCGCGATCCGCTTCGAGGACGAGCACGGCATTCGCAGCGACTTCAGCTACGGCGAAATCGACGCGGCCGCCGACCGCCTCGCCGCGTCGCTGCGCATGCTCGGTGTCGGCCGCGGCGATCGCGTCGCGCTCGTGCTGCCGCAACGCTTCGAGACCGCGGTCGCGCACATCGCGCTCTATCGGCTCGCCGCGGTCGCGATGCCGCTCTCGATGCTGTTCGGGCCCGACGCGCTCGAGTACCGGATCCGCGACAGCGAAGCGCGCCTCGCGGTCGTCGACGAGAGCGGGATCGCCAACGTGCGCGACGCCCGACCGCTCTGCCCGGAGCTCGCGACCGTCGTCGCGGTCGGCGCCGCGGCCGGACAGGGCGACGTCGACTGGAGCGATCTCGTCCGCGGCGAGCGGATGTCGTTCGTCGCCGAGACGACGAGCGCCGACGACGCTGCGGTGCTGATCTACACGAGCGGCACGACGGGCCCGCCGAAAGGGACGCTGATCCCGCACCGCGCGCTGATCGGCAACCTGCCGGGGTTCGTCTGCAGCCAGAACTGGTTTCCGCACGGGCCGGCTTCGGGTCGCCCAAGGCCGGCCCGACCCCCTGGGCGGGCGGACGCCGCGACGCGGCGGCCAGGGGCTTCAACGGACGCCGCCGTGTTCTGGTCGCCGGCGGACTGGGCGTGGACCGGCGGGCTCATGGATGCGCTCTTGCCGACGCTCTACTTCGGCCGCGAGATCGTCGCCCTGCAGCGCCGCTTCGCGCCCGAGCTCGCGTTCGAGGTGCTCGAGCGCCATCGCGTGACGCACACGTTCCTCTTTCCGACCGCGCTGAAGGCGATGATGAAGGCGGTGCCGTCGCCGCGCGAGCGCTACGCGCTGCGGCTGCGCGCGATCATGAGCGCCGGCGAGGCGGTGGGCGACGCCGTCTTCGCGTGGTGCCGCGACGCGCTCGGTGTCGTTCCGAACGAGATGTTCGGGCAGACCGAGATCAACTACATCGTCGGCAACTGCGCGACCGACTGGCCGGCGCGTCCGGGCAGCATGGGCCGGCCGTATCCGGGCCATCGCGTCGCCGTGATCGACGACGACGGCAACGAATGTCCGCGCGGCACGCCGGGCGACGTCGCGCTGCACCGCCGCGACGTCCACGGCGAGCGCGATCCGATCTTCTTCCTCGGCTACTGGAAGCGCGACGACGCGACGCGGGCGAGATTCACCGGCGACGTCGACGACAGCTGGTGCCGCACCGGCGACACCGCCGTCATGGACGACGACGGCTACCTCTGGTACCAGGGCCGCAGCGACGACGTCTTCAAGGCGGCCGGCTACCGGATCGGGCCGAGCGAGGTCGAGAACTGCCTCGTCAAGCACCCGGCGGTCGCCAACGCGGCGGTCGTTCCGAAGCCCGACGCCGAGCGCGGCGCGGTCGTCAAGGCGTTCGTCGTCGTCGCCCCGGGACACGCCGCATCGCAGGAGCTCGTGCGCGAGCTGCAGGCGCACGTGCGCGGCAAGCTCGCGCCGTACGAATACCCGAAGGAGATCGAGTTCATCGACGCGCTGCCGATGACGACGACCGGCAAGGTGCAGCGTCGCGTCCTGCGCCTGCGCGAGGAAGAGAAGGCGAGGTGGCGATGAAGAAGGGCGGCCGGAGCCGCCCTCGTGTCACTTGACCTGGCCGCGCAGCTCGCCGCCGGGGTTGGCGGCGGTGTGCAGGTTGACGTACCACAGGCCCTGCTTGACCTGGTCGACCTGCGCCGGCGTCAGCGTCGCCTGGCCGATGATCGGGCTGGCGAGCGGACCGGTGAACGGCACGACGACGCCGGCATTCGAGCCCGCCGCCGCCGGGCCGTGGAAGTGACCCGCGGTGACCGGGCCGGTCGTGCCCGAGTACGTGACGTTCCACTTGATGACGTTGCCGTCGAGCTCGACACGCGCGGTGCCGGAGCCCGTGGACGCATTCGGCGGCACCTCGTTCTTGCCCGAGAGCGGTACCGACATCACGCCGGCACCGCCTTTGTCGCGATCCATCATGCCGCAGCCGGCGACGGCGAGCGCACCGGCGGCGACGAGGCCGGCAAGGACGAAACGACGAGCGATCATGTTGACAGTCTCCTCGAGTGGGCCGGAGCGCCGCTCCGGTTGGCGAGCGATGATAGGGCGTTCCTTCGCACGCTGCCTCGTGGTGCACCCTGATGAAGACCGTCTCGTTCGTCGCCATGGCCAGGCAAGCGGCCGCCGCCTGGGTCGACGACTACGCGCCGAGCATGGGCGCGGCGCTCGCCTACTACACGCTGTTCTCGCTCGCGCCGCTGCTGCTCATCGCGGTCTCGATCGCCGGCCTCCTGTTCGGCCCCGACGCGGCGCGCGGCGACATCTTCGCGCAGCTGCAGGACGTGATCGGCGACGAGGGCGCCGCGGCCGCGCAGAGCCTGCTGCAAAGCCTCAACAAGCCGGCGCAGGGCGTCTTCGGCACGGTCATCGGCGTCGGCACCTTGCTGCTCGGCGCGGCCTCGGTGTTCGGCGAATTGCAGAACGCGCTCGACCGCATCTGGCGGGCACCGCCGCGCGGCGGCGGCTCGGGCCTGTGGGCGCTGATCCGCGCGCGCCTGCTCTCGTTCGGCATGGTGCTCGGGATCGGCTTCCTGCTCGTCGTCTCGCTGCTCGCGAGCGC
>JASLGD010000029.1 GCA_030150305.1 Caldimonas sp.
GTTTCACTGTCTCTGGTTCTCACTCCGGGCGCGGGGGGCGGGTGGCCGATTTACGGAAGTAAAGGAGGAGGTGGAGGGACGAATGTCCCGACACCAGGGGACATGAAGTAAATCGGCCACCCGCCCCCCGCGCCCGCGTGCGTCACGAACGAACGACGAGATCCTTCGCTTCGCTCGGGACGAGATCCTTCGCTTCGCTCAGGATGACAACGGCCGCTGTGCGACGGCGAGGTCGGCGCGCGCAGCCTCGGCTGTGCGGCGCGCCGCGTCGGCGTAACCCGCTTCGTCGCTGCCGGCGTAGAGGATCGCACGCGACGAGCTGACGATGATCGGGCCGGTCGTGCGTTCGCCGTCGCCGCGCCAGCCGGCGCGCACCGTCGCCGCAGCGTCGCCGCCTTGAGCGCCGAACCCGGGGATGAGGAGCGGCAGCGTCGGCGCGAGCTCGCGCACGCGCGCGATCTCGGCCGGATACGTCGCGCCGACGACGAGCCCGATCTGTCCGCTCGCGTTCCAGCGCTCGGTGGCGAGGCGCGCGATCCGCTCGTAGACCTTCTCGCCCGACGCGAGCGCGAGCTCCTGCAGGTCGGCGCCGCCCGGATTCGACGTCCGGCAGAGCAGGATCGCGCCCTTGCCCTCGTGGCGCAGGTACGGCTCGATCGAGTCGAAGCCGAGCAGCGGCGACAGCGTCACCGCGTCGGCGCGGTAGCGCACGAAGACCTCGCGCGCGTACTGCTCGGCGGTCTGGCCGATGTCGCCGCGCTTGGCGTCGAGGATCACCGGGACGCCGGGCGCGACCTCGTGGATGTGCGCGATCAGCCGCTCGAGCTGCGCCTCGGCGCCGTGCGCGGCGAAGTGCGCGATCTGCGGCTTGAACGCGAGCACGAGGTCCTTCGTGCGATCGACGATCGCTGCGCAGAACTCGTAGATCCGCGACGCGTCGCCGCGCATCGCGCCGGGAAAGCGCGCCGGCTCGGGGTCGAGGCCGACGCAGAGGAGCGAGCGATTGACGCGCTCGGCGCGCGCAAGGGCGGCGACGAAGCTCATCGCGCGGCGCTCCTCGCAGCGTCGCGCTCGATCGCGTCGGCCGCCGCGCGCGCGAGCTCGGCGGCCTTGCCGACGTAGCTGCGCGGCGTCAGCGCGAGCAGGCGATCGCGCGCGTCGGCGGGGATCGGCGCGCCGCGGATGAACGCGTGCAGCGTGTCGCCCTCGATCGCCTTGCCGCGCGTCAGGTCCTTCAGCTGCTCGTAGGCGTTGGCGACGCCGTGGCGACGCAGCACCGTCTGCACCGGCTCGGCGAGCACCTCCCACGCGCCGTCGAGGTCGGCGTCGATCGCGGCGCGGCCGACGTCGAGCTTGGCGAGGCCGCGCGCGAGCGAGTCGTACGCGAGCAGCGCGTGGCCGAGCGCGACGCCCATGTTGCGCAGCACCGTGCTGTCGGTGAGGTCGCGCTGGAAGCGCGAGATCGGCAGCTTCTCGCTCATGTGCGAGAGGAGGGCATTGGCGAGGCCGAGGTTGCCTTCGGCGTTCTCGAAGTCGATCGGGTTGACCTTGTGCGGCATGGTGCTCGAGCCGACCTCGCCGGCGACCGGCCGCTGCACGAAGTAGCCGAGGCTGACGTAGCCCCAGACGTCGCGCGACCAGTCGATCAGGATCGTGTTGCAGCGCTTGACGGCGTCGAAGAGCGCCGCGATCGCGTCATGCGGCTCGATCTGCGTCGTCCACGGATTGAAGGCGAGGCCGAGCCGGCGCTCGACGACCTCTTGCGCGATCCGCTCCCAGTCGAGCTCGGGATACGCGGCGACGTGGGCGTTGTAGTTGCCGACCGCGCCGTTCATCTTGGCGCGCATCGGCACCGCGGCGACGGCGGCGCGCGCAGCGTGCAGGCGGACAGCGACGTTGGCGATCTCCTTGCCGAGCGTCGTCGGGCTCGCCGTCTGGCCGTGCGTGCGCGCGAGCATCGCGACGTCGGCGTGCGCGCGCGCCATCGCCGCGAGCGTGGCGACGATGCCGTCGAGCGCAGGCAGCAGCGCCTCGCGGCGCGCGGCGTCGAGCATGAGCGCGTGGCTGGTGTTGTTGATGTCCTCGCTCGTGCACGCGAAGTGCAGGAAGCCGACCGACCTGGCGAGCCCGGCCTCGCCGGCGAAGCGCTCGCCGAGCCAGTACTCGACCGCCTTGACGTCGTGGTTGGTGCGTCGCTCGATCGCCTTGATCGCCTCGGCGTCGGCGGGCGAGAACGCGTCGACGAGCTCGCGCAGGAACGCGCGCGCCGCCGGCCCCGGCGGCGGCAGCTCGGCGAGGCCGGCGTCGGCGAGCGCGAGCAACCATTCGATCTCGACCCGGACCCGGCAGCGCATCAGGCCGAATTCGGAGAGCCAGGGGCGAAGCGCGTCGACCTTGGCGGCGTAGCGGCCGTCGAGCGGCGACAGCGCGGCGATGGGCGTGGCGTGCATCTTGCGGTGGTGGCGCGGGTGCAACGGACGGTCGCGCCGGCCGGCCATTATCGGCGCTGCCTCTAGAATGAAATCAAACGTAAGCGTCGAACGAGGAAGCGGTCCCCTGCAGGCTGCTCAACCATGAAGCTCATCGGATCGCTCAGCAGCCCGTACGTGCGGAAGGTCCGCATCGTCATGGCGGAAAAGAAGCTCGACTACCAGTTCGTCGAGGAGGATGTCTGGAACAGCGACGCGATCCTGGCGTCGAACCCGCTCGGCAAGGTGCCGTGCCTGGTGATGGAAGGCGGCGAGGCGGTGTTCGACTCGCGCGTCATCGTCGAATACCTCGACGCGCGCTCGCCGCTCGCGCGGCTGATCCCCGAGTCGAACCGCGAGCGCACCGAGGTGCGCACCTGGGAGGCGCTCGCCGACGGCATCGTCGACGCCGCGATCCTCGCCCGCCTCGAGGCGAACTGGCCCGGGCGCACGGCCGAGCAACGCTCGCAGGCGTGGATCGACCGCCAGATGAAGAAGGTGCACGCCTCGCTCGACGCGATCTCGACCGGCCTCGGCGCCAAGCCGTGGTGCACGGGGATCCACATGACGCTGGCCGATGTCGCCGTCGGGTGCGCGCTCGCCTATCTCGACTTCCGCTTCCCGCAGCTCGACTGGCGCAGCGACCGCGCCAACGTCGCGCGCCTCGCCGACAAGCTGAACGCGCGCAAGACGTTCATCGACACCGCGCCGCCGAAGGCGTGACGCTCCTTCAGGCCGTGGCGTGACGCTCCTTCGGGCCTGCGGCGCACGCGGCTTCGCGTCCGCGGCATCACGCCGCCGTCCGCCTGAGCGCAGCGAAGGATCTCAGCGTGCGCTCGCGACGAGGTCCTTCTCTTCACTCAGGATGACAGGCGCCGTTGCCGAGGGCGGCAGCGCGGCGAAGCTCGACGCGCTCGCCATCGGCCAGTAGATCCGGAACACCTGGTGCGGCACCTCGCCGCGCAGGAGCGAGCCCGGCTGCACGAACGGCAGCAGGTTGGCGAGCAGCTTGACGCCGTGGTCCGACGTGCGGCGCACGATGTGCGACGCCGTGATGTCGCGCGGATGCGCGAGCCCGGCCGCCTGCACGAGCTCCTTCAGCGCCATCAGCGTGTTCTCGTGGAAGTGGTAGACGCGCTCGGCCTTGTTGCCGACGTCGAGCGCCTTCTGGCGCTGCGGATCCTGGGTCGTGACTCCGGTCGGGCAGTTGCCGGTGTGGCACGTCTGCGCCTGCAGGCAGCCGAGCGCGAACATGAAGCCGCGCGCCGCGTTGCACCAGTCGGCGCCGAGCGCGAGCATGCGCGCGATGTCGAACGCGCTCACGACCTTGCCGGCGCAGCCGACCTTGATCTTGTCGCGCAATCCCAGACCGACCAGCGTGTTGTGGACGAGCAGCAGCCCTTCCTGCAGCGGCGCGCCGACGTGGTCGCAGAACTCGAGGGGCGCCGCGCCGGTGCCGCCCTCGGCGCCGTCGACGACGATGAAGTCGGGCAGGATTCCGGTCTCGAGCATCGCCTTCGCGATCGCGAACCACTCCCACGGATGGCCGACGCAGAGCTTGAAGCCGGTGGGCTTGCCGCCGGACAGCGTGCGCAGGCGCTCGATGAACCGCATCATCTCGATCGGCGTCCTGAACGCGCCGTGGGACGCCGGCGAGACGCAATCGACCCACGGCCGAACGCCCCTTGCCTCGGCGATCTCGATCGTCACCTTCGGCCCCGGCAGGACGCCGCCGTGGCCCGGCTTGGCGCCCTGCGAGAGCTTGAGCTCGATCATCTTGACCTGCGGGTCGCGCGCGTTGGCGGTGAAGCGCTCCTCGGAGAAGCTGCCGTCGCTCGCGCAGCAGCCGAAGTAGCCCGAGCCGATCTCCCAGATCAGGTCGCCGCCGTGGACGCGGTGATGCCGGCTGATCGAGCCTTCGCCGGTGTCGTGCGCGAAGTTGCCGCGCTTGGCGCCGGCGTTGAGCGCGAGGATCGCGTTCGCCGAGAGCGCACCGAAGCTCATCGCCGAGATGTTGAACAGGCTCGCGCTGTACGGCTGCGCGCGCTCTGCTCCGATCGTGACGCGAAAGTCGTGCGACGCGAGCACCGTCGGCGTCAGCGAATGGTTGATCCACTCGTAGCCGAGCGAGCCGACGTCGAGCTGGGTGCCGAACGGACGCTTGTCGGAATCGCCCTTCGCGCGCTGGTAGACGAGCGAGCGCTGCTGGCGCGAGAACGGCGCCGCCTCGCTGTCGTTCTCGATGAAGTACTGGCGGATCTCGGGCCGGATGAACTCGAGCAGGAAGCGCAGGTGGCCGATCAGCGGATAGTTGCGCAGGATCGCGTGGCGCTTCTGGATCAGGTCGCGAACGCCGATCGCGGCGAGGACGAAGAAGACGATCGCGAACGACTTGTCCATCCCCATCTTCGCCCACGCGAACGTCGTCGCGACGAAGCCGACGATGGTGAGCGCCCAGCTCCAGTAGCGGACCGGGAAGACGTGGTCGAGGCGGCGGACCCAGGCGAACATGCGGAGCTCCCGGCGAAGTGGCGCGATCGTAGTCGTCAGGGCGCGAGATGAGCTGACAGCAGCGCCGCCGTCTCGTCGGGCAGCTCCTCGGCGAGGAAGTGGCCGCCGTCGAGGGCGTGGCCGGTCACCGTCGCCGAGCACTGCGCGCGCCAGAGCGCGAGCGGGTCGTAGAGGCGGCCGACGACGCCGCGCGAGCCCCAGACGACGAGGGTGTCGCACGCGATCTTCTCGCCCGCGGCGCGCGATGCGCGATCGTGCTCGAGGTCGATCGTCGCCGCCGCGCGGTAGTCCTCGCACGCCGCATGGATCGCCTCGGCGCGGCAGAAGCAACGTTCGTATTCGGCGAGCGCTTCGGGCTCCATGAACGCCAGGCCGCGGCTGCCCCAGCCGCCGAGCGTCCAGCGCAGGAAGTGCGCCGCGTCGCCGCCGATCATCCGCTCGGGCAACGGCGCCGGCTGGATCAGGAAGAACCAGTGGTAGTAGAGCGTCGCGAAGCGCATGTCGGTGCGCTCGTACGCGTCGAGCGTCGGCACGATGTCGAGCAGCGCGAGCCGCTCGACGCTTTCGCGGTGGTCGAGGGCGAGGCGATGCGCGACCCGCGCGCCGCGATCGTGACCGACGACGGCGAAGCGCTCGTGGCCGAGCGAGCGCATGAGTGCCGCCATGTCCGCGGCCATCGCGCGCTTGCTGTACTGCGCGTGATCGAGCTCGGCGGTCGCGGCCGGAGCGGGCTTGGTCGAGTCGCCGTAGCCGCGCAGGTCCGGCACGACGATGCGAAAGCGCGAAGCGAGCCTGGTCGCGACGCGTCGCCACATCGCGTGCGTCTGCGGATAGCCGTGCAGCAGCAGGAGCGGCGCGCCGTCGGGATTGCCGCCGATGCGCGCGAAGAGCGCGACGCCGTTGGCGTCGTGCATCCCGCCCGGGAACCCGTCGAACCAAGCCATCGCGGCCCCTCGCTCGTTCGCCCGCCGCGATTCTGGTCCCCGTCGGCAGTGCGCTGCGCCCGTATACTTGCGCCCAAGCGCCGATTTGTTCCGGCTTGCGGGCGCTCTACAAATTCGGCTAAAGACAGGACGCAGCACCCGGTGTCCCGCTTTGGCGGCGCCGGGTGTTCTTCTTCTTCGCTCCCGATGAGCTCGTCCGTTGGCGTCGTCCAGCCGCAATCGATGCACTTCGCGCAACCGCTGCCGCTCGCGAGCGGCGCGGTGCTGCGCGACTACACACTCGCCTACGAGACGTACGGGACGCTGAATGCGACGCGCAGCAACGCGGTGCTCGTCTGCCATGCGCTCAACGCGTCGCACCACGTCGCCGGAACGTACGCCGGCCAGGCACGCAGCGAGGGCTGGTGGGACAACCTCGTCGGCCCCGGCAAGCCGCTCGACACCGACCGCTTCTTCGTCATCGGCGTCAACAACCCCGGCTCGTGCTTCGGCTCGACCGGGCCGACGAGCCCGAACCCGGATCCGCGCGCGAACGGCCGCGCCTACGGCAGCGATTTTCCTGTCGTCACCGTCGAGGACTGGGTCGACGCGCAGGCGCGCCTCGTCGACGCGCTCGGCATCGAGCGGCTCGCGGCCGTGATCGGCGGCAGCCTCGGCGGCATGCAGGCGCTCGCGTGGTCGCTGCGCTTCGCCGATCGGCTGCGCCTGTGCGTCGCGGTCGCGACCGCGCCGAGGCGGTCGGCGCCGAACATCGCGTTCAACGAGGTCGCGCGCCGCGCGATCATCACCGACCCCGACTTCCACGGCGGCCACTACGCCGAGCACGGCGTCGTGCCCAAGCGCGGCCTCACCGTCGCGCGCATGATCGGCCACATCACGTATCTCTCCGACGACTCGATGGAGGCCAAGTTCGGCCGCGACCTGCAGCGCGCCGCGCTCGGCTACTCGACGCAGGAGATCGAGTTCCAGATCGAGGCGTACCTGCGCCACCAGGGCGACAAGTTCAGCGAGTACTTCGACGCCAACACGTACCTGCTGATCACGCGCGCGCTCGACTACTTCGACCCCGCGCGCGACCACGGCGGCGACCTCGCGGCGACCTTTGCGCCGGCGCGCTGCCGCTTCGAGCTCGTCAGCTTCACGACCGACTGGCGCTTCGCGCCCGCGCGCTCGCGCGAGATCGTGAAGGCGCTGGTCGACAACCGCTGCGACGTCAGCTACGCCGAGATCGACGCGCCGCACGGCCACGACGCGTTCCTCCTCGACGATCCGCGCTACCACGCGGTGCTGCGCGCGGCGTTCGCGAAGCTCGCCCGGGAGGTCGCGTGAGCGATCGGCCCGGCGCCGGGCCGCTCCCAAGGCGGGCCGCGCCCCCTCGGGGGGCAGCGCCGGCGCGCAGCGCCAAGGCGCCATCGGGCACGGCATGAGCGACCGCAAGGACATCGAGCTGATCGCCGAGCTCGTCCCCGAGGGCTCGCGCGTGCTCGACCTCGGCTGCGGCAACGGTGAGCTGCTCGCCCTGCTCGAACGCGAGCGCGGCTGCAGCGGCTACGGCATCGAGATCGCCGACGCCAACGTCCTCGCGTGCCACGAGCGCGGCGTCAACGTCATCCAGCTCAACCTCGAGGAGGGCCTCGCCCTGTTCGACGACAAGAGCTTCGACGTCGTCCTCCAGCTCGACACGCTGCAGCACCTGAGGAACACCGAGAAGATGCTGCGCGAGACGGCGCGGGTCGGCCGCATCGGCATCGTCAGCTTCCCGAACTTCGCGCACTGGCCGAACCGCCTCCACGTCGCCCTCGGGCGGATGCCGGTGACGCGCGTGCTGCCGTACGAGTGGTACGACACGCCGAACATCCGCGTCGGCACGTACGCCGACTTCGAGATCCTCGCCCGCAAGGACGGCCTCGCGATCCTCGACGCGTTCGGCATCCAGGCGGGCCGCATCGTGCGCACGCTGCCGAACCTGCTCGCGAGCGTCGCCGTGTTCAAGTTCGAGTCGGCATCGAGCGTGCGATGATGGTGCGGGAGCTGCGGGATTGGCGGCGGTGAAGGACCTCATGCAGGACGTGTCCGAGCGGCCCGATGTGCTCGATCGCGCGCGCGGTTTCGACGCAGCGACGCTCGCGTGCGTCGCGCTTGCCGTCGGCGTCGCCTGCGTCTGGTTCCTGACGCTCGATGCCCGCCATCTGCTGCCGTCCGACGAGGGCCGCTACGCGTCGATCGCGCGCGAGATGCTCGCCAGCGGCGACTGGGTGACGATCCGCTACAACGGGCTCAAGTACTTCGAGAAGCCGCCGCTGCAGATGTGGATGACGGCGCTCGCCTTCGCCGCGTTCGGCGTCGGCGAGTGGCAGGCACGGCTGTGGACGGCGTTCTCCGGCGCGGTCGGGCTGGTCGCGACCGCGTTCGCCGCCGCGCGCTGGTACGGCAAGCGCGTCGGCTTGCTGACCGCGCTCGTCCTCCTCGCCGCGCCGGGCTGGAACATCGGCGGCCACTTCAATTCGCTCGACATGGGGCTTTCGGGCGCGCTCGCGGTCGTGCTCGCGAGCGTGCTCCTTGCCCAGCATCCGTCGGCGTCGCCGACGGCACGGCGCAACTGGATGCTCGCCGCGTGGGCGGCGATGGCGGTCGCGGTCCTCACCAAGGGCGTGGTCGCGATCGTGCTGCCCGGCCTCGTCCTCGTCGTCTACTCGGCGCTCGCGCGCGACGTCGCGATCTGGCGCCGGCTCCATCTCGGCGCCGGGCTGCTGCTGATGCTCGCGATCGCGGCGCCGTGGTTCGTCCTCGTCTCAGAGCGCAATCCCGAGTTCCTCCGCTTCTTCTTCGTCCACGAGCACCTGCAGCGCTTCCTCTCGCCGATCCACCACCGCGAGGGCGCGTGGTGGTACTTCGTGCCGCAGCTGCTGATGGGATTCCTGCCGTGGCTCGGGCTCGCGTGGGCGATCGCGAACGTCGTCCGCGCCGAGCCCGCCGGCAAGGGCTTTCGGCCGCTGCTCCTGCTCGCCGTCTGGGCGGTCGCGATCTTCGTCTTCTTCAGCGCGTCGAGCTCGAAGCTTCCCGGCTACATCCTGCCGATCTACCCGGCGCTCGCGATCCTCGCCGCATGCGCGCTCGACCGGCTCGCGCCGGCGCGCTGGCGGCGCCACGTCGTCGTCGCGATCGTCGTCGTGCTCGCCGGCTGCGCCGCCGTTCCGTTTCTCGCCGCGCAGTCGAACGACACGACGCCGAATGCGGTGTTCCGCGAGTTCGCGCTCTGGCTCGGTGCCGCGCTTGCGATCGCACTGCTCGGCCTGGTCGTCGCGTGGCGCATCGCACCGGCGTCTCCGCTGCGCAGCATCGCCGTCTACGCGCTCGCGTTCTTCGCGCTCGTCACGGTCGGCCTGCGCGGGCACGACGCGTTCGGACGCATCAGCTCGGGAGCGCCGCTGGCGGCGCGCGTCGCACCGTTGCTCGACGATGCGATGCCGCTCTACGGCGTGCGCTTGCTCGACTACACGCTGCCGTTCTACCTGCGCCACGTCCTGACGCCGGTCGAAGCGCCGGGCGAGCTCGAGTTCGGCGTCCAGCAGGAACCGCAGAAGTGGCTGCCGACGCTCGACGCGTTCGTTCGTGAATGGATGTCGGGCCGGCGCGCCCTCGCCGTCATGGCGCGGCCGACGTACGACGAGCTGCGGTCGCGCGACGTGCCGATGGTCGTCGTCGGCGAAGATGCTCGGCGCGTCGTCGTCGCCAACTTCGAAGGCTCCCATCGATGAGACCGCAGACGTTCCTGATCCTGCTCGCCGGCGTCTTTCTCAACGCCGGCGCGCAGCTGCTCCTGAAGGCCGGCGTTCGCCCGCTCGGCGCGATCGGCGATGCGCCGGGGACGCTGCTGCCGGCGCTGGCGACCGCATTCACGCGCGGTCCGGTGCTCGCCGGCCTGGCGTGCTACGTGCTGAGCGTCGCCCTCTGGCTGATCGCGCTGTCGCGCGTCGACGTCTCGATCGCGTACCCGATGCTCTCGCTCGGCTACGTCGTCAACGCGATCGCCGCGTGGTGGCTGTTCGGCGAGGCGATCGGCGCGGCACGCTTCGGCGGCATCGCGCTGATCCTGCTCGGCGTCCTCGTCGTCGCGCGCAGCTGAAGGACCGTCTCGTGGCCGACGCCGACTTCCTTCCGTTCACCCGCCCGACGATCGACGCGGCGACGATCGCCGCGGTCGGCGACGTCCTCGCGTCGGGCTGGATCACCTCCGGGCCGCGCACGCTCGAGTTCGAAGCGGCGCTGTCGCGCCTGTTCGGCGGCCGCCCGCTGCGCGCGCTCGCCAACGGCACCGCGACGCTCGAGGTCGCGCTGCGCGCCGCCGGCATCGGGCCCGGCGACGAGGTCGTCACGACGCCGATCACGTGGGTCGCGACCGCCAACGTGATCGTCGCCGTCGGCGCGCGGCCGGTCTTCGTCGAGGTCGATCCGCGCACCCGCAACATGGACCTCGCCGCCGCCGCGGCGGCGATCACGCCGCGCACGCGCGCGATCCTGCCGGTCTACCTCGCCGGCCTGCCGATGGACATGGACGAGCTCTACCGCATCGCGCGCGCGCACGAGCTGCGCGTGATCGAGGACGCGGCGCAGGCGATCGACTCGCGCTGGCAGGGTCGGCGCATCGGCAGCTTCGGCGACCTCGTCAGCTTCAGCTTCCAGGCCAACAAGAACGTCACCTGCGCCGAGGGCGGCTGCCTCGTCGTCAACAACGAGGCCGAGGCCGAGCGCGTCGAGCGTTTGCGCCTGCAGGGCGTCGTGCGCAGCGGCGCCGACGGCATGGACGTCGAGTTCCCCGGCGGCAAGTTCAACCTCACCGACATCAACGCGACGATCGGGCTGCATCAGCTCGCGCGCCTCGACGAGATCACGCGCCGCCGCGCGCGGCTCGCCGAGCTCTATTTCGAGGCCGCCGAGCGCTTCGAGCTGGCGTCGCTCGGGATCGAGCTGCCGGCGCGGTGGTCGGCGACCGGAGCGACGACCAACTGGCACATGTTCCAGGTGCTGCTCCCGGCTGCGCGCCTGAACGGCGGCCGCGCCGCGGTGATGAATGCCATGCGCGAGCAGGGCATCGGCACCGGGGTGCACTATCCGGCGGTGCACCTCTTCTCGTTCTACCGCGGCCAGGGCTGGCGCGACGGCATGCTGCCGAACGCCGAGCGGGTCGGGCGCAGCATCCTCACGTTGCCGCTCTTCCCCGCGATGCGCGACGACGACGTCGAGCGCGTCTGCGCCAGCCTGGCGAGCGCGTGCCGGAGCCTGCTGTCGTGAACGCGCCGCAGATCTCGATCGTCATCCCCGTCTACAACGAGGAGGCGGTGCTGCCGGCGCTGATCGAGCGCCTCTACCGCGTCCTCGACGCGATGGGCGAGCCGTACGAGATCGTCTTCGTCAACGACGGCAGCGTCGACCGCTCGGCGCGCATGCTGACCGAGCAGTTCCACCGCCGTCCCGACGTCACCCGCGTCGTCCTCTTCAACGGCAACTTCGGCCAGCACATGGCGATCCTCGCCGGCTTCGCGCACGTGCGCGGCCGGATCGCGATCACGCTCGACGCCGACCTGCAGAACCCGCCCGAGGAGATCCCGCGCCTCGTCGCCGCCGTTCGCGCCGGCCACGACTACGTCGGCACCTACCGGCGCAACCGCCAGGACACGTTCTTCAGGCGCACCGCGTCGCGCCTCATCAACGCGCTGCGCGAGCGGACGACGCACATCCACATGACCGACCAGGGCTGCATGCTGCGCGCCTACGACCGCTCGCTCGTCGACACGATCAACGCGTGCCGCGAGGTGAACACGTTCATTCCCGCGCTCGCCTACACGTTCGCGGCGACGCCGACCGAGATCGAGGTCGCGCACGAGTCGAGGCACGCGGGCGAGTCGAAGTACTCGCTCTACAGCCTGATCCGCCTCAACTTCGACCTCGTGACGGGCTTCTCGATCGTTCCGCTGCAGTGGTTTTCGCTCATCGGCACCGTCCTCTCGCTGCTCTCGGGCGCGCTCTTCGTCCTGCTGCTGGTGCGCCGCTTCCTCCTCGGCGCCGAGGTCGAAGGCGTGTTCACGCTGTTCGCGTTGCAGTTCTTCCTGACCGGGATCATGCTGTTCGGCATCGGCCTGATGGGCGAGTACGTCGGCCGCATCCAGCAGGAGGTGCGGCGCCGGCCGCGCTACCGCATCACCGCGGTGCTCGAGCGCCCCGGCATCGCCGCGGTCGAGCATTCCGCGCCGGCACCGCTCGAGCCTCCGGCGCTGCCGAGCGAAGCGACCCCGGCGAGGGAAACAAGCGCGTGAAGGCGGTCGTCTTCGCCTACTCGAACGTCGGCGACCGGTGCCTGCGCGTGCTGCGCGCGCGCGACGTCGACGTGCCGCTGGTCGTGACGCACCGCGACGCGCCCGGCGAGACGCTGTGGTTTCGCCGCGTCGCCGACACCGCGCGCGACCTCGAGCTGCCGGTGCTCTTCGACGACGACGCGAGCGGCACGCAGTTGCGCGCCGCCGTCGAGGCGGCGCGGCCCGACGCCATCTTCGCGTTCTACTTCCGCTCGATGCTGCCGACGGAGATCCTGCAGCTCGCGCCGCGCGGCGCGTTCAACATGCACGGCTCGCTCCTGCCGCGCTACCGCGGCCGCGCGCCGACCAACTGGGCGGTCCTCCAAGACGAGCGCGAGACCGGCGCGACGCTGCACGAGATGGTCGCCAAGCCCGATGCAGGTCGCATCGTCGACCAGCAGTCGGTGCCGATCCTGCCCGACGACACCGCGCGCGAGGTGTTCGACAAGGTCACCGTCGCCGCCGAGCAGGTGCTCTGGCGGTCGCTGCCCGCGATCGTCGCAGGCACGGTCGCCTACCGTGCCAACGACCTCGCGCGCGGCAGCTACTTCGGCGCGCGCCGACCGGACGACGGTCGCATCGACTGGTCGAAGCCGGCGCGCGAGGTGTATGCCCTGATCCGTGCCGTCGCGCCGCCGTATCCCGGCGCGTTCACCGAGGTCGGCGGCGCGCGAGTCGTCGTCGCCGCGGCGCGGATGGCGTCGCGCGCCGCCGCGGAGGCGGCGCCGCGCG
>JASLGD010000059.1 GCA_030150305.1 Caldimonas sp.
CGGCGAGCGACGTCAGCAGCCAGCCGCGCTCGAGGAGCGCGACGGTCGCGCCGCCGCCGCCGACGCGGCGTACCGCAGCGTGCTCAGGCTCGGTCGCGACACCTACGCGGCGATCGCGTACGCCGACTTCCTGATCGCGCAGAAGCGTCCGGCCGAAGCGATCGCCGTGCTGAAGGACGAGGCGCGCACCGACACCGTGCTGCTGCGCCTCGCGATCGCGGCGACGCGCGCGAACGCGCCGAGCCGCGATCGCGACGTCGGCGAGATGCGCGAGCGGATCGCGCTCGCCAACGAGCGCCCGGAGGCGAGCATCTTCCACGGTCGCGAGCAGGCGATGTTCGCGCTCGCGGTCGACGGCGACGCCGATCGCGCGCTCGCGCTCGCGCGCGGCGACGTCGCCCGGCAGCGCGAGCCGCTCGACCTGCTCGTGTTCGCCGAGGCGGCGCGCGCGAGCGGCCGGCGCGACGCGATCGACGAGGCGCGCCGGCTGAAGTCGTCGCTCGGGCTGCACGACCGGCGGATCGATGCGGTGCTCTGAGCGCGCGCGCGGCTGGCATGCGCGCTGGCGCACGCTCGTCGCTGCGCTCCTGCTGCTCCCGGCTGCAGCCGCGTTCGCGCACAAGGCGAGCGACTCGTATCTGCAGATCACGGCGTCGCCGGGGCGTCTCGACGTCCGCTGGGACATCGCGCTGCGCGATCTCGACGTCGCGCTCGACCTCGACAGCGACGGCGACGGCAAGCTGACGTGGGGCGAGGTGCGCAGCGCCTGGCCGCGCATCGAGAGCTACGCGCTGCAGCGCCTCGCGATCGAAGGCTGTCCGCTGACTCCGTCCGGCCGCGGCCTCGAGCGCCGCAACGACGGCGCGTACGCGGTGTTGCAGCTGACGTCGCCGTGCACGCTGCCCGCCGTGCCGCGGATCGCATACGGCCTCTTCGCCGACGTCGATCCGACCCATCGCGGCATCGCCAAGGTGCAGCGCCCGGGATCGGCGATCGAGCTCACGGTGCTCGAGCCGAGCGCGGCGATGGCGGCGCGAGGCGGAGCGCGCGCCGCGAGCGACGTCGCCTCCGCGTCGCCCGGGGCGTCGTCGCCGGTGGCGGCGCGGGCCGGAGCGCGCTCAGGCGCCGTCGCGCGCTGGGAGTTCTTCGTCGAGGGCATCCGCCACATCGTCACCGGGTACGACCACGTCCTCTTCCTCATCAGCCTCTTGCTGCCCGCGGTGATGCGACGAACGCCCGCGGGTCGCGAGCCGGTCGCGCGCCTGTCGGCTGCGGTGTGGCCGGTCGCCGGCATCGTCACGGCGTTCACGGTCGCGCACTCGATCACGCTCGGGCTCGCGGCGCTGAAGCTGGTCTCGCTGACGCCCGCGTTCATCGAGCCCGCGATCGCGGCGACGATCGTCCTGGCGGCGCTCGACAACGTGCTGCCGATCTTCCCGGTGCGGCGCGTCGTCGTCGCGTTCTTCTTCGGCCTCATCCACGGCTTCGGCTTCGCGAGCGTCCTCGCCGAGCTCGAGCTGCCGCGCGCCGACTTCGCGTGGGCGCTGCTGCAGTTCAACCTCGGCATCGAGGCGGGGCAGCTGGCGATCGTGATCGCGATGACGACGATCCTGTTCTCGATCCGCCGGTGGCCCGGCTACTCGCGGGTGGTGATCGGCGGCGGCTCCGCGGTCGCGATCGCGATCGGCGCGCTGTGGTTTCTGGAGCGCACGGCGAACGTCTCGATCCTGCCGTTCTGATCCCGGTCGCCTACAATGGCGGCTCGGACCCACAAGAGCGAGAAAGGCATGACGGTTATGACACCGCGAACTCGCACCACCGTGCTTCGGAGGGTGTAGGTCGCCGCGCGTCACCGCATCCCGTCTTGTCTGTTTGAAACGAGCGCGGCAGGTCCGCGCTTTTTCATTGCTGGAGTGAGTTCATGATCTCGATTCAATTGCCCGACGGCTCGCGCCGCGAGTTCGCGGCGGCGGTGACGGTCGAGGAGGTCGCCGCGTCGATCGGCCCGGGGCTGGCGAAAGCGGCGCTCGGCGGCCGCATCGGCACGGGTGCGTCGAGCAAGGTCGTCGACACGAGCTACAAGATCGACCACGACGAGCGGCTCGCGATCATTACCGACAAGGATCCCGACGGCCTCGAGCTGATCCGCCACTCGACGGCTCATCTGCTTGCGTACGCGGTCAAGGAGCTGTTCCCCGACGCGCAGGTCACGATCGGTCCGGTGATCGAGAACGGCTTCTACTACGACTTCTCGTACAAGCGGCCGTTCACGCCCGAGGACCTCGCGGCGATCGAGGCGAAGATGACCGAGCTCGCGAAGAAGGACGAGCCGGTGACGCGGCGCGTGCTGCCGCGCGACGAGGCGGTCGCGCATTTCAACGCCATCGGCGAGGCCTACAAGGCCGAGATCATCTCGAGCATTCCCGCCGGCGAAGAAGTGTCGCTCTACCGCGAAGGCAAGTTCGAGGACCTCTGTCGCGGTCCGCACGTTCCGCGCACAGGCAAGCTCAAGCATTTCAAGCTGATGAAGGTCGCCGGCGCGTACTGGCGCGGCGACCATCGCAACGAGATGCTGCAGCGCATCTACGGCACGGCGTGGGCGACGAAGGAAGAGCTGCAGAGCTACCTGCACATGCTCGAGGAGGCCGAGAAGCGCGACCACCGCAAGCTCGGTCGCGAGCTCGACCTCTTCCACATCGACGACGTCGCGCCGGGAGTCGTCTTCTGGCATCCGAAGGGCTGGGCGCTCTGGCAGGCGATCGAGCGCTACATGCGCGAGGTCTACCAGGCCACCGGGTACCAGGAGGTGAAGGGCCCGCAGATCCTCGACAAGTCGTTGTGGGAGAAGACAGGACACTGGCAGAACTACCGCGAGAACATGTTCACGACGGAGTCGGAGAAGCACGAGTACGCGCTGAAGCCGATGAACTGCCCCGGTCACGTGCTGATCTTCAAGTCGCAGCTGCGCAGCTACAAGGAGCTGCCGATCCGCTACGGCGAGTTCGGCCAGTGCCATCGCAACGAGCCGAGCGGAGCGCTGCACGGGATCATGCGCATCCGCGGCTTCACGCAGGACGACGGCCACGTCTTCTGCACCGAGGACCAGATCCTCGACGAATGCGTCGCCTACACGGCGCAACTGCAGCAGGTCTATCGCGACTTCGGCTTCGGCGACATCGTCTACAAGGTCGCGACGCGGCCCGACAACCGCGTCGGCTCGGACGACCTCTGGGACAAGGCCGAGTTCGCGCTGCAGGAGGCGCTGCGCCGCTCGGGCTGCGCCTTCGTGATCGCGCCCGGCGACGGCGCGTTCTACGGCCCGAAGATCGAGTACACGCTGAAGGACGCGCTCGGTCGTCCCTGGCAGCTCGGCACGATGCAGGTCGACTTCAACACCGCCGAGCGGCTCGGCGGCGACTACGTGACGGAGACGAGCGGGCGGGCGTTCCCGGTCATGCTCCACCGGGCGATCGTCGGCAGCTTCGAGCGCTTCATCGGCATCCTCCTCGAGCACCACGCGGGCGCGATGCCGGCCTGGCTCGCGCCGATCCAGGCGAGCGT
>JASLGD010000119.1 GCA_030150305.1 Caldimonas sp.
GGCGATCGCGGACAGCGACGCCGACATGACGACGACGTCGGCGTGCGAGCGCGTCAGCGCCGGCCCGTCGCCGATCGCGAACGAGACGTCGGCGCGCGCCATCACCGGCGCGTCGTTGAGGCCGTCGCCGACCATCGCGACGCGGCAGCCGCCTGCCTGCAGCGAGGCGACCTCGGCGAGCTTGTCGGCGGGCGTCGCGTCGCCGCGGGCGGCGACGATGCCGAGGCGCTTCGCGATCGCGCGCACCCGCGGCGCGGCATCGCCCGACAGCAGGCGAACGTCGACGCCCGACGCGCGCAGCTGCGCGATGCTCGCCGCGGCATCGTCGCGCGGCCGCTCGTCGAAGACGAACCGTGCGACGAGCGTCCCGCCGGGGCCGCCGAGCCACGTCTGCGGACCGTCGCTGCCTTCGCCGGCCGTCGTGCCGCGCGATGCCCACGCTGCAGAGCCGAGCCGCCAGCGCTCGCCGCTGCGGTCGGTGCCGACGACGCCGAACCCGGCGTGCTCCTCGACGCTCGCGAACCGGCTCGCCGTCGGCCCCGCCGGCGCCGACGCGAGCGACACGGCGAGCGGATGCGTCGACGCTGTCGCGAGCGCCGCCGCGATCGCGCGCACCGCTGCTTCGTCGAGATCGAGCGCGCGCGCCGCGGGCTGCAGGTCGATGCGCGCGACGCCGCCGTCGGCGACGGTGAGCGTGCCGGTCTTGTCGAAGCAGATCGTGTCGAGCGTCGCGATCGCCTCGATCGCGTCGAGCCGCTGCACGAGGACGCCGCGGCGCGCGAGCGCACCCGCAGCGGCGAGCAGCGCCGAAGGCGCCGCGAGCGAGAGCGCGCACGGGCACGTGACGACGAGGATCGACACCGCGACCCAGACCGCGCGCGACGGATCGATCGACGTCCACGCGACGCCGGCGACGGCGGCGAGGACGAGGACGCACCAGAGGAACGGCACGGCGACGCGATCGGCCGCGCGCAGCAGCGGCGGCCGGTGCGTGACCGCCGAGCGCATCAGCGTGACGATCGCCTCGTAGCGCGTGTCGGCGCCGATCCGCTCGGCGCGCTGGACGACGGCGCCGCGCAGGTTGATGCTGCCGGCGATCGCCTCGTCGCCCGGGCACTTGGCGACCGGCCGCGACTCGCCGGTGAGGAGCGCTTCGTCGGCGGCGGTCTCGCCCTCGACGATCGGACCGTCGGCGGGGAACGATTCGCCGGCAAGGACGCGGACGAGGTCGCCGCGCTGCAACCGGTGCGGCGCGATCATCGTCGTCGTGCCGTCGGCGTCGATGCGGCGCAACGCCGCCGGCAACCGCGTCATCGCGCCTTCGAGCGCGTCGGCGACGCGGTGGCGCATGCGCAGCGCGAGCATGCGGCCCGCGAGCAGGAAGGTGACGAACATCGTCAGCGAGTCGAAGTACGGCTCGCTGCCGAACGCGCCGCCGGGGGCGAACGTCGCGCCGCTGCTGACGACGAAGGTGAGCGCGATTCCGATCGCGACCGGCAGGTCCATGCCGATGCGGCGCTGGCGGACGCCGTTCCAGGCATCGCGGAAGATCGGCGCCGCCGAGAACACGACGACGGGAACGCTCAGCAGCCACGCCGCCCAGAGCAGCAGCGTGCGCAGGTCGTTGCTCAGCGTGCCGGGCGCGGCGAAATACACCGGCGCCTGGTACATCATCACCTGCATCATGCAGAACGCGGCGACGAAGAGCCGCCAGAGCGACTTGCGCGCTTCGGCGCGGCGCAGCGCACGCGCCGGCGCGGCGGCATCGGGCACGGCGTCGTAGCCGGCGCGCCGCACCGCTGCGAGGAGCGTCGAGATCCTGGTCTTCGCCGGATCCCAGACGACCGTCGCGCGGCCCGCCGCGTAGCTCGCGGTCGCGTCGACGACGCCGGTCTCGGCCTCGAGGGCGCGCTCGACCGTGCCGGCGCAGCCGGCGCACCACAGCCCGGCGAGGCGCAAATGCGAGCGGCCGACGCGCGTGCCGTCGGTTGCCGTCTCCCAGGTCGTGAAGCCGCCGGCGACGTCGGGGTCGTCGACGCTCGCGGCTTCGCGGTCGTCGCCGTCGCGCGCGCGCGGCGGCGGCGCGACGGGGGCGATGGCGAGGCGAGCGGCCGTCATGCGGGTCGAGGCGGGCGCCGCGATCTTGCCGCGCCGACCCGCGCGCGCGGTTGATCTTGCGCAACGGCGCGGCGCCGCCGGGACGCCGGCGTGCTGCCGCTCAGCGCGTCATTCGATCGGCACGCCGCCGAGGCACCGGACCGCCCACTGCTCGCAGACGTCGCGGCTCATCGTCGCGATCGATTCCTGCCAGCGCAGCAGCACGTCCCATTGCACGCGCTGCACGTCGAGCAACGGCTGCAGCCACAGGCGCGTCCATTGCCCGCCGGGATCGAGGAGCGATCCGGGCAACTGCGGCGCGACGTCGTCGTGGAGCCTCGCCATGGTGCCTCTCCTGGAGCGGCCGAAGCCGGGAGAGCATGCTTGTCCCGCGTTCGACGCGCGTCAAGCATGGCCATCTCGCGCCGTCGACAATGCCGCGCGATGGCAGATCCGGCGTCCGTGGAAGAAGCGCGCACGCGCGTGCGCGCGCTCGCCGACGAGCTCGCCGACGAGGAGAGCGCTGCGCCGCGGCTCGTCGAGACGCCGATCTCGTGGGTGCTGCTCGGGCGATCGCTCGCCTACAAGATCAAGAAGCCGGTGCGGCTGCCGTTCCTCGATTTCACGTCCCTCGCCGCGCGACGCCGCTTTTGCGACGAGGAGCTGCGCCTGAACCGGCGGTTCGCGCCGTCGCTGTACCTCGACGTCGTCGAGATCCGCGAAGGCGCGAACGGGCCGTCGCTGGTCGAAGCCGGCGACGTCGTCGACGTCGCCGTGCGGATGCGGCGTTTCGCCGACGGCGCGCTCTGGAGCGAGCGGGTCGCGGCCGGTGCGCTCCGCAGGCGCGACGTCGCCGAGTTCGGCAGGCAACTCGCCGCCGTGCATCGCGGCGCTGCGGTCGCGCCGAGCGACGGCGAGTTCGGCACCGCGGCCACGTCGCTGCGCGTCGCGAAGCGCTCGATCGCGGCGATCGATGCGTGGCAGCGCGATCAGGGCTCGACCGTCGCGCAGTGGCCGGCGCTCGCGTCGTGGCTCGAACGCGAGTGCGAGCGCCTCGCGCCGCACTGGGCGGCGCGGCTCGCGCGCGGCGGCATCCGCGAGTGCCACGGCGACCTGCACCTCGCCAACGTCGTCCAGCTCGACGACGGGCCGCAGGCGTTCGACGCGATCGAGTTCGATCCTGCGCTGCGTTGGATCGATCCGGTCGACGACGCTGCGTTTCTCGTCATGGACCTGCTCGCGCACGACCGCCGCGACCTCGCGTTCACGTTCCTCGACTGCTATCTCGAGACGAGCGGCGAGTACGCGGGACTGCCGGGGTTGCGCTTCTTCCTCGTCTCGCGAGCGCTCGTGCGCGCGCAGGTGAGCGCCCTGTGCGCGGCGCGCGGCATCGCGATGCAGAGCGGCTGCGACACGCCGGGCTATCTCCGCCTCGCGGCGGCGATCGCGAACGGCGCCGATCCGCGCCTCGCGATCACGCACGGGCTGCCTGGATCGGGCAAGAGCCATGTCTCGCACAAGCTGCTGCAGAAGACCGGCGCGATCCGCGTCCGCTCCGACGTCGAGCGCAAGCGCCTGTTCGGCCTGACGCCCCTGCAGTCGTCGCGCGACCTCGTTCCGGAGCGCATCTACGGCGCCGCGGCGACGCGGCAGACGTACGCGCAGTTGCGCGACGTCGCCGGGATCGCGCTGCGCGCGGGGTGGCCGACGATCGTCGACGCCGCGTTCCTGCGCAAAGACGAGCGGACGTCGTTCGCCGAGCTCGCGAGAGCGGTCGGCGCGCCGTTCGCGGTGGTCGACTGCCGCGCGCCGCTGGCGCTGCTGCGCGAGCGCGTGCGCGCCCGCGAGGAGCGGCAGAACGATCCGTCGGAAGCCGACGTCGCCGTGCTCGAACGGCTCGCCGCCGCCGCTGCCGCCGAGCCGCTCGATGGCGACGAGGCTGCGCACGCGATCGTCGTCGACGCCGCCGCACCGACGTCGATCGCCAGGATCGCGAAACGCTGGCAAGCGATGCGCTGAGCGGCGCGCCGCGCGGTCAGAGCCGGCCCATCACCCAGCCCGGGAAGACCGCGACGAGGAGTGCCGCGACGACGCACGCGACGGTCGCGCCGAGCGCGAGGCGGTGCCGTCCGGCAGGCGCTGCGACGTTCGCGTCGGGGCTCATGAACATCAGCTGGATCACGCGCAGGTAGAAATAGATGCCGAGGTAGCTGCCGACCAGGCCGAGCACGGCGACGAGCGTGTGGCCCGACGTCATGACGTTCCTGAAGATCAGGAACTTGGCGACGAAGCCGGGCAGCGGCGGGATGCCGGCGAGCGAGAGCATCGCCAGGCCGAGCATCAGCGCTGCGAACGGCGCGCGATGGAAGAGGCCGCGCAGGTTGTCGAGGCGGTCGCGCGCGGCGTCGTCGTCGGCGGCCGGCAGCGCGGCGAACGCGAGCAGGTTCATCAGCCCGTATGCGAGCAGGTAGAACGCGACGGCCTGCATGCGGCCGGCGGGATCGCCGAGCAGCGCGTAGAAGAGATAGCCGGCGTGTGCGATCGAGCTGTACGCGATCATGCGGCGCAGGCTCGGCTGGCGCATCGCCGCGAGGTTGCCCCAGACGATCGAGGCGAGCGGCAGCGCCGCGACGAGCTCGAGCATCGGCGACGCGAGCTGCGCGCGGCCGAACAGGCGCACGGCGGCGAGCAGCACCCCGGCCTTGACGACCGTCGCCATGTACGCCGTCACCGGGACGCTCGCCGCCTCGTACGCGTCGGGCGCCCACGCGTGGAACGGGACGATCGCCGCCTTGAGGAAGAACGCGAGGACGACGAGGACGACGGCGACGCGGGCGAGGCCGTCTCCTGCGGCGAGCGCGCGCGGGAACGCGTCGATCGCGAGCGAGCCGGTGCCGCCGTAGAGAAGCGACGCGCCCATCAGGAACATCGCCGTCGCGGTGCCGCCGAGGACGAGGTACTTGAGCGCCGCCTCGGCGCTCTGCGGGCGCCGCCACGCGAGCAGCACGAGGACGTAGACCGGGAGCGACATCAGCTCGAGGCCGAGGAACACGGTCGCGAAGCTGTCGGCCGACTGCAGCAGGCAGACGCCGTAGAGCGACGACAGCAGCAGTGCGGGAAACTCGCCGCCGGCGAAGTCGTCGTCGCGCGCCATCACGATCACGGGCAGCGCGAACGCGAGCACCATCGCCTTGACGAGGAGCGTCGTGCGGTCGACCGAGAACTGGCCGGCGAACGGCGCCGCTGTGGTGCCGTCGAGCGAGAGCTGCACGGCGGCGACGGCCGCCGCCGCGACCGCGACGAACGCGACGACGAGCGAAGAGCGGCGGCCGCGGCCGGCGATCTCGAGGGCGATCACGAGGACGATGCCGACGAGCAGCAGGTGCTCGGGGAGCATGGCGGTCAGGACCGCGGTCGTGTTCATGGCGCGTTCGCCACCAGGCGCGGCGTGACGATGAGCTCGCGGTACGCCTTCGCCGCGAGCTCCGTCTTCTTCATCGGCTCGCCCGGGAAGAGGCCGAGCGCGAACACCGCGGCGACGATCAGCCCGAGGATCCACTTCTCGCGCGGCACGAGGTCGGCGAGCGGCTGGTGCGGTGCGCGCGCGCTGCCGAACAGGAAGCCGAGCGCGAAGCGCAGCATGTACAGCGCGCCGAGGACGACGCCGGTGACGGCGACCAGCGCGAGCGCGAGCGGCAGGTCGTTGCCGGCGACGTGCAGCGGCCACGCCGCCTTGAACGCGCCGAGCAGGACGAGGAACTCGCCGGTGAAGCCGCTCGTGGTCGGCAGGCCGACCGAGGCGAGCGTCAGCACCATGAAGAAGACCGAGTAGACCGGAAGCAGCTTCGCGATGCCGCCGTACGCCGCGAGCTCGCGCGTGTGGCAGCGCTCGTAGATCATCCCGACCATCAGGAACAGGCCGCCGGCGACGAGGCCGTGGCTCACCATCTGGATCACCGCGCCCTGGATGCCGAGCAGGTCGAGGCTGAGCAGCCCGAGCATCACGTAGCCGAGGTGGCTGATCGACGAGTACGCGATGATCTTCTTGATGTCGTCCTGGACCAGCGCGAGGCACGCGCCGTAGACGATGCTCAGCACCGCGAGCGACATCAGCACCGGCGCGAGCTCGCGCGTCGCGTCGGGGAAGAGCGGGAAGCCGAGCTTCATGAAGCCGTACGTTCCCATCTTCAGCATCACGCCGGCGAGGATCACCGAACCGGCCGTCGGCGCCTCGACGTGGGCGTCGGGCAGCCACGTGTGCAGCGGCGCCATCGGCACCTTGATCGCGAAGCTGAGCGCGAACGCGGCGAGCAGCGTCGTCTGGACGTCGAGCGGCAGGTGCGTCTGCACGAGGTCGGCGAACGCGAACGACGTGATCCCGGTCGTCTTCTGCAGCGACCAGACGAGGTAGATCACCGCGGCGAGCATCAGGATGCTGCCGAACGCGGTGTAGAGGACGAACTTGATCGTCGCGTAGATGCGCCGCTCGCCGCCCCAGATCCCGATCAGCAGGAACATCGGGATCAGCATCGTTTCCCAGAAGACGTAGAAGAGGAACAGGTCCTGGGCGAGGAACGTGCCGAGCATCGCGAACTGG
>JASLGD010000123.1 GCA_030150305.1 Caldimonas sp.
CGGCGACGCTTCGCCGCTGCCGGCGCGCGGCGTCGCGTCGCGGCTCAACGAGCTGCTGCCGTGCTCGACGCTCGTCACGCTGCGCGGCGGCGTCCACATGCAGCCGG
Source organism: Caldimonas sp. (assembly GCA_030150305.1). Taxonomy (GTDB): domain Bacteria; phylum Pseudomonadota; class Gammaproteobacteria; order Burkholderiales; family Burkholderiaceae_C; genus Schlegelella_A. The sequence continues at coordinate 108 of JASLGD010000123.1, forward strand.
TCAGCGATCCGTGCAGCGTCGTCGCGGCGCTGCCGCACTGGCTGGCGCGGCGACGCTGCGAGGACCCGGCGCTCACCGCCGCGGGTTGACGACGCGCGCGCCGCGGGCGCGCCGTCACTGGCCGGCGGCCTTGCGCGCGTAGAACGTCGCGACCTCGTCGATCTCCTGGGCGGTCATCGCGCGCACCATGTTGCGCATCTGCGCCTCGCTGTCGTTGCGCCGCTCGCCGTTCTTGAACGCCGCGAGCTGGGCGACGAGGTAGTCCTTCGGCATCCCTTCGATCCACGGCGCGCCGAGCTTCTGGTCGACGCCGCCGTGGCAGGAGATGCACGGCGCGACGTTGCGCAGCGGATCGCCGACGCGCACGAGCGCGGGCAACGGCTCGCCGTACGTCGTCGGCGCGGTGCGCGCCTTCGGCAGCGACGCGTAGTACGCACCGAGGTCGTCGATGTTGCGCGCGCTCATCGCCTTGGCGAGGCCCTCCATGATCGAGCTCTTGCGCCGCCCGCTCTTGTAGTCGTTGAGCTGCTTGATGACGACCTCCGGGTACTGGCCGGCGAGGTTGGGCGCGTTCGACTCGCTCATGCCGCGCGCGCCGTGGCACATCGTGCAGTTGAGCGCGAGGGTCGCGCCGCGCCCGACCGCGTCGCTCGTCCCGCCGCGCGCCATCGTGCGGTCGAGGACGACATCGGTGGTCGGCGCCGGCTCGACGGCGTTCGCGCCGCCGTTCGACCAGCTCGCCGGCACGCCGGCGGCGCGGCAGATGCTGGCCCACAGGCCCTCGGCACGGAAGTCGGCGTGCACCGAAGGCAGCCAGACGAAGCCGACCAGCAGGCAGGCGACGGTGAGCACGACCAGCCAGACGACGCTGCGCCGGACTGCGGCGTTGCGCCACGCGAACGTCGACTCGCGCTCGCCTGCCATCAGCGGCTCCCGATCGGCACGACCTGCACGTACGCGTCCTTGAGCGACGCGAGCTGCACGATCGGCACCGCGTAGTTGACGAGCGTGAGCGCGATCATCATCGCGATCCAGAGGCCGAAGCCGTTCAGCGCCGCCGGCGTCGGCGCGCCCGGATGCGCGGTGCGGCTGAACGTGAACCGCGGCATCTCGGCGACGCTGCCGCGCTTCTTCGCGGTCGCGAGGATGTAGATCAGCAGCAGCCCCGATGCGAGGAGGATGAAGCCGCCGAACGTCGAGACGACCACCGTCCACGCCTGCGGGTGGATGTCGGGATGCGTGTAGTCGTAGTACGCCATCCGGCGCGGCATGCCGAGCAGCCCGACGAGGTGCCACGGCAGCGAGAGCACGAGCATGCCCGCGAACCAGAGCCAGAGCTGGGTGCGGATCAGCTTCGCGCTGAGCGGCGCGCAGCCGGTGAGCTGCGGCCACAGCTCGTACGCGATCATGAAGTACATGATGACGATCGCGCCGCCGAAGATGAGGTGGAAGTGCCCGGTCACCCACTGCGTGTTGTGGACCGTCTCGTTGAGCTGGTAGCTCATGTTGACGAGGCCGCCGGCGCCGCCCAGGCCGAGCATCACGAACGAGAAGGCGAGCGCGAGCATCATCGGGTTGTCCCACGGCAGCGCGCGGATCCAGCCGAACGCGCCGGTGCCGCCGCGCAGGCGCCCCGCGATCTCGACCGAAGCGACGATCGTGAACACCGTGAGCAGCGTCGGCACCGAGACCATCGCCGTCATCGCGGCGTGGACGAACTTGAAGCCGGCGCCGACCTGCGGATCGGCGAACAGGTGGTGCAGGCCGATCGGCATCGAGAAGACAAGGAAGAGGACGAACGCGACGCGGCCCATCGTGTCGCTGTACAGGCGCCCGCCGATCGCGCGCGGCGCCAGCGTGTAGAACGCGATGTACGCCGGCATCAGCCAGAAGTAGACGATCGCGTGCAGCGTCCACGAGAAGAGGACGCGGGCGAGGCCGGCGTTGATGGTGTCCGTCAGGCCGAGCGACGCCGGCAGGATCAGCACCAGCACCTCGACGGCGGCGCCGACCGACGTCCACGCCCAGAGGTACGCGCCGGTGAGGTTGCCGAACATCGCGAGCGGAATCGTCGCGCCCGGGTTGTCCTTGCGCCAGGCGCGCAGGTTGATCGACATCAGCGCGACCCAGATCCACGAGCCGACGACGACGAGGACGACGCCGAGGTAGTAGAACGGGCTCGCGATCATCGGCGGGTAGAAGGTGTAGAGCACCGACGCCTTGCCGACCGCCATCGTCGCCGCCGCCAGCACGGTGCCGGCGACGACGAGCCAGAAGCCGGCCCAGCCCCACTTGACGCCGACGAGCGGGCGCTTCAGCGCGAGCTCGCAGATCGCGTAGCCGAAGCCCATCGCGACGAGCGTCGGCAGCACGTACGCCATCACCGTGCCGTGCGCGGTCACCGAGCGGTAGTAGTGCTCGGGGTTGTTGATCCACGCCGCGAGCGGGCTGCGGATGTACATCTGCCAGGCGCCGAGGACGAGCGCGCCGGCGAAGCCGATGAAGGCGACCCAGAAATGCGCGAGGACGAGCCGGTTAGCGCGCGACACAGCTGAGCCTTTCTCCCGAGCGTGCCCGGGCGAGGAACTCGCTCTGCGGCAGGACCTGCACGTGCGCCCACATCGCCTCGTGGCCGGTGCCGCAGTACTCGTGGCACGGCATCAGGTGCTCGCCGGACTTCGGGAAGCTCGTCGTGAAGGTCGCGACGAAGCCGGGGATGACCATCGTGTTGGCGTTCGTCGTGCCGACGACGAAGCCGTGGATCACGTCGGTCGCGGTGGCGCGAAACGTCACCGGCATGCCTTCGGGGACGACGATGCACTGCGGCACGAACGAGTACTGCTGGGCGACGAGGCGAACCGTCACCTTGCCGTCGGGCGCCAGCGTCGTGCCGAGGTTCGCCTCGACGAACTCGCCGCGCACGTGCAGCGTCTTGGCGTCGACCGTCTCGACGCGCGACGGCGGCATCGACGCCCAGTGCAGGCCGGTTGCGACCATCATCACGACGATCAGCGCGATGATCGCGCCGACGATCCACGCCCAGCGCCGCTCGGCGGCGACGGCGACGAGCTCGGAGGCGTGCGCCGCGGCGTCGGCCGTGCTCATTGCACCGCTCCGCGCGGCAGGTAGACGAGAAAGTAGAAGCCGACGTAGATCGCGACGACGATCGCCGTCGCGATGCCGGCGAGCGCGAACGCGCCGGTCGGCCCGCGCGCGACGATCTCGTCGACGTCGCGATCGTCGGCGCTCGGGTCCGGCTCGTCGGCCATTGGCGTCTCCTTCGTTCTCGGCGCGCGGGTTATTCGGGCAGGAGCTTGCGCAGCTCGGGCACCTGCGTCGGCGCGACCGGCGTGCCGCTGTTCTCCCACGCGACACGGATGTAGGTGACGACGGCGGCGACCTCGTCGTCGTCGAGGATGTGGCTGAACGGCGGCATGCCGTGCGGCCGCGGGTTCTTCTTCGTTCCCGGCGCGTAGCCGCCGTTGAGCACCATGCGGATCGAGTTGACCGGCGACGACATCGTGATCGACTGGTTGCCGGCGAGCGGCGGGTACGACGGCGGCTGGCCTTTGCCGTCGGCGCCGTGGCAGATCGCGCACTGCTTGTCGTAGATCTTGCGGCCGCTCTCCATCACGGTCGGCTGGACGAGCCGCGCCTGGCTCGTCGGCGGCGCCTCGGCATCGCGCTTGGGCAGCGTCTTCAGGTAGACCGCCATCGCCTCGGCGTCGGCGTCGGTCATGTACTGCAGGCTGTTGTAGACGACCTCGGCCATCGGCCCGTACACCGTCGCGCGCTTCGAGACGCCGACCTGCAGCAGCTCGGCGATGTCCTTCAGCTCCCACTCGCCGAGCCCGGCCTCGCGGTTCGACGTCAGCGACGGCGCGTACCAGTTCTGGTTCGGGATCATCCCGCCCTCGAACTCCTGCGATTCCTTCGAGCCGCCGAGCGCGTTGATCGCGGTGTGGCACATCGCGCAGTGCCCGAGCCCCTCGACGAGGTAGGCGCCCCGGTTCCACTGCTCCGACTGCTTCGGGTCGGGTTGGTGCTCGCCTTCGTTGAAGTAGAGCGTGCGCCAGCCGATCAGGAGCTCGCGCTTGTTGAACGGGAAGCGCAGCTCGTGCGGCCGGTTCTTCTGCTTGACCGGTTGCACCGACATCAGGTACGCGTAGATCGCGTCGGAGTCGGCGCGCGTCACCTTGCTGTACGACGCGAACGGCATCGCCGGGTAGAGCAGCGAGCCGTCGCGCGAGACGCCGCTGTGCATCATCCGGTAGAACTCGTCGGCGCTCCACTGGCCGATGCCGGTCTCCTCGTCGGGCGTGATGTTCGGCGAATAGAGCGCGCCGAACGGCGTCGGCATCGCCCGGCCGCCGGCGAACTCCTTGCCTTCGGGGTTGGTGTGGCAGGCGACGCAGTCGCCGGCGCGCGCGAGGTACTCGCCCTTCTGGATCAGCAGCGTCTCGGCGTTCGCCGCGCCGCTCGCCGCGGCCGCGGCGTGCGGCTGCTGCTGCGGTTTCGGCGGCAGCGCGCCCGGCTGCATCGACAGCACCACCGCGATCGCGAGCGCCGCCAGCACGACGGCGCCGATCGCGATGCGAACGCCGAGCCGCATCGCGCTACTTCTGGCTGCCGCACGCGAACGGCATGCGGACGAGGTTGGCCGATTCGGGCGAAGGATCCTGCGGCGGCTCCTGGCGCGCGAGCCACGCCGAGACCGCGGCGATGTCGCTCTCGGTGAGACGGCTCGCGATCCGCTTCATGCAGTCGGGCTCGGCCGCCTTGCGCTCGCCGACCTTCCACGCCGTGAGCTGCGCCGTGATGTACGTCGGGCGCAGGCCGACGAGGCCGGGGATGGCGGGCTGCATTCCGGTCAACGCGGCGCCGTGGCACGCCGCGCACGCAGGAATCGTCTTCTGCGGATCGCCGGTCTTGACGAGCGCCTCGCCGCGCGCGAGCGCCGCCGGCTCGACGTTGCCGGGATCGCGCCGCGTGAACGGCGGCCTGAGCCTCGCGTAGTGCTCGGCCATCTCGCGCAGGTACGCGTCGGGCAGGTACGCGACGAGATAGTTCATCGGCGCGTAGTTGCGCGTGCCGTTGCGAAACGCGACGAGCTGGTTGTACAGGTAGCCCGCCGGCTTGCCGGCGATGCGCGGGTAGTAGCCGCTGTTCGTGCCCTGGCCGCTCTGGCCGTGGCACGTCACGCAGCCCTGGACGCGCGCTTCCATCGAGTCGACCTGCTTGAACGCGGGCAGCGCGGCGTCCTGCGCGAGCGCTCCCGGCGCGGGCACGACGAGCAGCAGGGCGAGGATTCGCCCCGACAGGAGCTTCGACCGAAGGTGCGAACGCTGGGGCTTCACGTGCGATGTGGCGGGGCCGCGGCCGAGCCTAGCACCGCCATCGGGCGCGAGCCCATTGCCCTTTGGGGCAAGCCCGCGCGGGGTTCACCCGGCGAGCGCGGCGGTGATCGCGTCGGCGGCGCGATCGATCTGCGCGCGCGAGACGTCGAGGTGCGTGACGGCGCGCACGGTGCGCTCGTCGAATGCATTGAGCAGCACGCCGCGATCGCGCGCGCGCCGCACCAGCGTCGCGGCGTCGACGCTGTCGGGATGGAGGCGAAAGACGACGATGTTCGTCTGCACCGTCGACAGGTCGATGCGCACGTGGCGGTGGCGCGCCAGCGCCTCGGCGAGGCCGCGCGCGTGGTCGTGGTCGTCGGCGAGACGCTCGCGGTGGTGCTCGACGCCGAACAGCGCCGCGGCGGCGAAGAAGCCGGTCTGTCGCATCGCGCCGCCGAGCATGCGCCGCTGCCGCGTCGCGGCGGCGACGAGGTCGCGGCGGCCGGCGAGGAGCGAGCCGCCCGGCGCGCCGAGGCCTTTCGAGAACGACACCGCGACGAGGTCGAACGGCTCGGCGAGCTCGGCCTCGCTGCGGCCGCTCGCGACGGCCGCGTTCCACAGCCGCGCGCCGTCGAGGAAGGTCGCGATGCCGCGCGCGCGCGCGAGCGCGCAGATGCGAACGACCTCGGCTTGCGGGAAGACGATGCCGCCGCTGCGGTTGTGCGTGTTCTCGATCTCGATCAGCGTCGTCGGCGGATAGACCGGCAGGCCGCGCGGCTTGATCGCCGCCTCGATCTGCTCGATCGTGAACCAGCCGCCGCTGCCGATCTCGTGCAGCTGCACGCCGGCGTTGGCCGCCGAGCCGCCGGTCTCGTGCCAGCCGGCGTGGCACTCGCGGCTGACGATGACCTCGTCGCCGGGCCGCGTCAGCACGCGCAGCGCGATCTGGTTGGCCATCGTTCCCGAAGGCACCCACAGGCCCGCCTCCTTGCCGAGCAGCGCGGCGACGCGCTCCTGCAGCTCGTTGGTGACGGGATCCTCGCCGTACTGGTCGTCGCCCACCGCGGCGGCGTGCATCGCCGCGCGCATCGCGTCGGTCGGGCGGGTGACGGTGTCGGAGCGGAGGTCGATCGCGGCGTCGTTCATGGCGCGATTGTCATCCGAGCGCGCGCGTGCCTGCCTATCATCGCGCGGCGTGCCCGCGCGCCGGGCCGCGAAGGAGAAATCGATGGCCAAGCGCGCCCCTCGCTCGACGGTGATGCCGTGACCGGCGCCTCCGACTGGGTCCTCGCGCATTTCACGAAGCCGTCGTCGCTCAGCCGGCGGCAGGCCTCGGCCGTCGTCATCGCGCTCGTGATCGCGATCGGCATCGCCGACTACGCGTCGGGAATCCGCGTCTCGCTCGCGCTCTTCTATCTCGTTCCGATCCTGCTGACGGCGGCATGGCTCGGCGTCCGCGAAGCGATCACGGTCGTGTTCGCGAGCGTGCTCGTCCGCGTCCTCGGCGACCTGTTCGCGATCGACGAGCCGACGCTGCCGTGGTGGAGCTGGTGGAACGTGCTCACCGCGCTGGTCGTGTTCCTGTTCATCGTCTGGGTCTTCGCGCGGCTGCTCGAGCTCTTTCGCGGCCTCGAGCAGCGCGTCGCCGAGAGCGCGGGCGAGCTGCTGCGCGGATCGGAGTCGCGCCGGCTGCTGCAGCAGCAACTGCTTGCGGCAGGCTCGAGCGAGCGGGCGCTGGTCGGGCAGGAGCTGCACGACGACGTCTGCCAGCACCTCGTCGGCACCGCGCTCGCCGCACGCGTGCTCGCGCAGCACCTCGCGCAGCAGGGCAACGCGCACCGCGGCGACGCCGAGACGATCGTCCGCCTGATCGAGGAGGCGATCGCGAAGACGCGGCAGCTCGCGCGCGGCCTGCTGCTGTCGGCGATCGAGCCGGGCGACCTGCCCGACAAGCTGAGCGAGCTCGTCGACGAAGGCACCGGCGCGGGCGTCTACTGCTCGTTCACGTGCGCCGGCGACGTGCTGCTCGCCGACGCCAGCGTCGCCGCGCAGGTCTACCGGATCGCGCAGGAGGCGCTGCGCAACGCGCTGCGCCACGCCGACGCGCGCCACGTCATGGTCGGCCTCGTCAACGAGCGCGACGCGGCGCGCCTCGTCGTCGAGGACGACGGCCGCGGGGTCGGCAGCGGCCGCGACGACTCGGGGATGGGACTGGCGATCATGCGCCAGCGCGCCGCCTACATCGGCGCTTCGCTCGCGATCGAGGACGTGCCCGGCGGAGGCACGCGGGTCCTCTGCACGGTGCCGAACGAGCTGCATCGGTCGTGACGACATCTGCACCCGCGCGCGTCTTCATCGTCGACGACCATCCGCTCGTCCGCGACGGGCTGAAGATGCTGCTCGAGAGCGAGCACGACCTCGTCGTCGTCGGCGAGGCCGACGAGCCGACCGCCGCGCTCGCGGCGATCGTCGCCGATCCGCCGGACGTCGTCGTCGTCGACCTCTCGCTCAGGCGCGGCTCGGGGCTCGACGTCATCAAGGCGCTGCGCGCCAGGCTGCCGCAGGTGCACACGCTCGTGCTCTCGATGCACGAGGCGATCTCCGACGTCGAACGGGCGGTGCGGGCGGGCGCGCGCGGCTACGTCATGAAGGGAGAGTCGAGCAGCCAGATCGTGCCGGCGATCCGCTGCGTCCTCGCCGGCAGGATCTACGCGACGCCGGAGGTGTTCTCGCGCCTCACCGAGCGCATGACGCGCGCTTCGTCGGTCGCCGACGTGCACATCGCCGACGCGCTCAGCGACCGCGAGATGCACGTCTTTCGTCGCCTCGGCGAAGGGCACTCGACGCGCCGCATCGCCGACGAGCTGAGCGTCAGCCAGAAGACGGTGCAGACATACTGCGCGCGCATCAAGGAAAAGATCGGCCTCGACGACGGCACCGAGCTCGCGATCGCCGCGATCCGCTGGCGCGAGAGCGGCCGCCTGTGACCATGTAGGGCCTCGCCTGACAGCACGATCTGGCGCGGCCGGACAGACGGGCGCGCGCCGCGTGACTATCCTCTCGCCCGCTCGCGCCGGCGACCGCTCTGGCGCGCAGCGACCGCCGCCCCATTGCCGACCGAGACGACGAGCGCATGACGCCCCGCGCCTGGAACATCGTCCTGGTCCTCCTCGTCATTGCCATCGTCGCCTGGCTCGCCTACGTGGCCTGGCCGGCGTTGTCCTGACGGTCCCGCGATGCAGACGCCCGCCGGCGGATGGCCGGCCCGCAGCGCGGGCGCTGCGCGCATCGTCATGCGCGACGCGGCGGCGGCGGCGCCGTGGATCGGCACGGCGTTCGTCGCGCTCTGGCTGCTCGCGTTCCTGCAGTTCAGCGACGGCCAGTGGGGCGACAACCTCGAGCAGCTGGTCTGGGCGCACGGCGTCGAATGGGGCTACCACAAGCATCCGCCGCTGCCGACGTGGCTCCTCGCCGCCGCGATCGCGCTTGCCGGCCCGGCGAGCTGGTGGCCGATCGTGCTCGCGGGGCTGTGCACGGTCGCGACCGGCTGGCTGACGCATCGGATCGCGCGTCGCCTGCTCGGCGAGCCGTGGGCGACGTTCGCTGTCCTCGCGTGGGGCCTGCAGCAGGCGTTCTCGATGCGCGCCAGCCTCTTCAACCACAACACGGTGATGATGCTCGCCGTCGCGGCGACGGCGTGGTGCGTGCTCGAGGCGCTGCAGTCGCGGCGCGAGCTGGCGTGGTGGCTCCTGGCCGGCGTCGCCGCGGGCGCGGCGTTGCTCTCGAAGTACCAGGCGATCGTGCCGCTGGCCGGCGTCGTCGTCGCCCTCTGGCGCAGCGACGCGATGCGCGAGCGCGAGGTCGGCCGCGGCCTGCTGCTCGCCGTGGTCGTCGCCGCCGCGGTCACGGCGCCGCACGCGGCCTGGCTGCTCAGCCACGAGTTCGGCCCGCTCGCCTACGCCAGCCAGCCGGGCGTCGCGTTGACCGCGGTCGACCACGTCGGCTCGGTCGTCGGCTTCATCGCGCAGCAGTTCCGGCTGCTGCTGCCGGCGCTCGTCTTCTGCGCGCTCGTGTCGCGGCGCGGCGCGCCGGCGCACGCCGGCGAGGGCGCGACGTCGATCGATCGCGGCACGCGCAACGCCTGGCTGCTCGGGCTCGTCGCGTTCCCGTTCGCGGCGACGGTCGCGTCCGGGCCGCTGCTCGGCCTGCAGCTGCAGAACCACTGGGGCTTCCAGTCGCTGCAGTTCGCCGGCCTCGCGCTCGCCTGGGCGCTGCGCGCCCGCGCGCCGGCGCCGCGCTCGGAGTGGGTCGCGACCGCGGCGGCGCTGCACGTTGTCTTCGTCGCGATCGCGGTCGCCGACATGGCGCCCGGCGACGCGCCGCCGAGCCGCCGCAGCGACGCGGGCTATCCGGCGCACGAGCTCGCGACCGCGGTCGCGCGCGACTGGCAACGCGTCACGACGTGCCCGCTTCGCCTCGTCGTCGGGCCGTCGTTCGAGGCGGGCATCGTCTCGGCGTACAACGGCGGCACCGCCGACGTGCTCGAGGACGGCGAGCCCGGCAAGTCGCCGTGGATCGATCGCGACGCGGCGCTGCGCGACGGCGCCGTCTACGTCGACACCGATCTCGCGCGCCTGCCGACGCGCGGCGCTGCGATCGTCAGCTCGCTCGACGTCAGCGATGCCGCGCCGCCGCCGTTCGAGCGCGTGTACTGGGCGGTCGTTCCCGGCGAGCGCTGCGAAGGATCGCGCTGAGCAGAGAGCGCGGCTCGCGTCGCGCGTTGCCTATCATCGCGCGTTCAGCGAAGCGAGCGATGCCGAACGCTCTGCGCCACCCTTCGAGCGCCCTCGGCGCGCTGCTCAGGGCGCTCTTGCTCGCGCTGTGCGGTCTTTCGGGAGCCGATGCCATGGCGATCGACGTCTCCGCGCTCTGGTCCTACTCGGACCCGGCGCTCAGCGAACGCCGGTTCGAGCAGGCGCTCGTCGGCGCGTCGGCCGACGACGCGTTCATCCTGCGCACGCAGATCGCGCGGACCTGGGGATTGCGCGGCGACTTCGAGCGAGCTCGCGCCATGCTCGCGCCGCTCGAGGCGGAGCTGCCGCAACGCTCGGCCGAAGCGAAGGTGCGCCATGCGCTCGAGCTCGGCCGCACGTACGCTTCACCGGCGCACCCGCCCGAGACGCAGACGTCCGAGCAGCGCGAGCGCGCGCGACCGCTCTACCTGCAGGCGTTCGAGGCCGCGAAGGCAGCGCGGCTCGACTTCCTCGCGATCGATGCCCTGCACATGATGGTGATGGTCGACACCGACCCGGCCGACCAGCTGGCGTGGAACTACAAGGCCATCGCCTGCTTGGAGCAATCGACGCAGCCGGAAGCGCGCAGGTGGGAAGGCTCGCTGCGCAACAACATCGGCCACGCCAATCGCCTGCTCGGCAACTACGACGAGGCGCTGGCGCAGTTTCGGGCGTCGCTCGCGGCACACGAGCGCGAGGGTCGCGCTGCCAACGTCCGCATCGCGCACTGGATGATCGCGCGCACGCTGCGCGACATGCAGCGCTTCGACGACGCGATCGCGATCCAGCTCCGGCTCGAGCGCGAGTGGGCAGCCGCCGGCGAGGACGATCCGTACGTGTTCGAGGAGCTCGAGCAGCTCTACCGCACGACCGGCGATGCAGCGCAGGCCGACCGCTACGGCGAGCGCCTGCGCGCGGCGCGTCAGCGCGAGCGCCAGTAGCGCCGGTGCAGCGCGACGATCGCCGCTTCCGCCGCGGCGACCGGGCCGATCACGCGCACGTCCTTGTGGCCGCGCGCGAAGACGTGGCGGCACGGCAGGTCGAGCGTCGGGTTCTCGGCGTGGTTGCCGGTGATCGCGAGGAGCGCCTTCTCTTCGATGCCGAACACCGTGCGGCCGATGTTCGCCCAGTACTGCGTCCCGGCGCACATCGCGCACGGCTCGACGGTCGTCACGAGCGTGCACGGCCAGAGCTCCTCGGGCGGCCAGCGCCGCGCCGCCTCGCGCGCGAGCACCGCCTCGGCATGGTTGACGCTGTCGACGTTGCCTTGCTCGAGCAGCACGGTCGCGTGGTCGGGAGCGACGAGGAGCGCGGCGAACGGGTGGTGGCCGGCGTCCATCGTCCGCCGCGCGAGCGCGTGCGCGCGGTCGAGCAGCGCGAGCACCTGCGCTTCGCTCGGCTCGCTGCGGCCGTCGCCGGCCGGCGCGCTCGTCGGCGGCTCGGCCTGTGTGTTCGTCGCGCTCCTGGTCGGCCTCGTCGTCATCGCACGTCCTCCTCGCGTTGCAGCCGCTCGCGCAGCGCCGTCTTCAGCACCTTGCCGTAGTTGTTCTTCGGCAGCGCGTCGACGAAGCGGTACTCGCGCGGCCGCTTGAAGCGCGCGATGTGCGCGAGGCAGAGCGCGTCGAGCTCGGCAGCGTCGACGGCGCCGTCGCCGTCGCCGACGACGAACGCGACCACGGCCTCGCCCCACTGCGCGTCCTTGCGGCCGACCACCGAGACCTCGCGCACGCGCGGATGGCGCAGCAGCACCTCCTCGACCTCGCGCGGATAGATGTTCGAGCCGCCGCTGATGATCAGGTCCTTCGAGCGGTCCTTCAGCGTCAGGAAGCCGTCGTCGTCGAGCGCGCCGAGGTCGCCGGTCCACAGCCAGCCGCCGCGCAGCGCCTGCGCCGTCGCCTCGGGGTTGCGCCAGTAGCCGGCCATCACCGGGTCGCCGCGGACGACGACCTCGCCGGTCTCGCCGTTCGCGACGTCGTCGCCATCGGCGTCGACGACGCGCACCTCGACGAGTGTCTGCGCGACGCCGACCGACGCGATCCGCTCGCGCCAGCGCGGATGCCGCTGGTCGGCGAGCTCCGCGCGCGAGAGCGCGGTGATCGTCATCGGCGACTCGCCCTGGCCGTAGATCTGGACGAAGCGCGGCCCCATCGTCGCGAGCGCGCGGCGGATGTCCTCGACGTACATCGGGCCGCCGCCGTAGACGATCGTCTTGAAGCCGTCGCTCGAGGCGCCGCTCGCGGCGACGTGGTCGACGAGACGATGGACCATCGTCGGCGCGGCGAACATGCACAGCCTGCCGACGCTCTTCGAGAGCGCGACGAGCTCGGCCGGATCGAAGCCGCCCGACGCGGGGACGACGTGTCGCGCGGCGCGCGCCATGAACGGCAGGTTGTACAGGCCCGCGCCGTGCGAGATCGGCGCAGCGTAGACGGTCGCGTCGTCGGCGCCGACGTCGTCGACGTCGATGCAGTAGCACGCCAGCGCGGCCTGCAGGTTGCGGTGGCTGAGCATCACGCCTTTCGGGCGGCCGGTCGTCCCCGACGTGTAGAAGAGCCACGCGAGGTCGGTCGGCGCGCGCGCGGCGGCGTCGATCGGTGCGGACGCGAGCGCGCGCTCGTACGTCGTGTCGCCGGGAACGAGCGTCGCGCGCAGCCGCGTCGCGAGCGGCGCGACCGCGGCAGCGAGGTCGTCGTCGGCGATCAGCGCCGACGCTTCGGCGTCGTCGACGATGTAGCCGACCTCGTCGGCGTGCAGCTTGGCGTTGATCGGCAGCGCGGCGAGCCCGGCCCACCAGACCGCGTACAGCGCTTCGAGGTACGCGGGCTGGTTGCGCATCACGATCGCGGCGCGGTCGCCGGGCGCCAGGCCGAGCGCGCGCAAGTGGCCGGCGAGCCGCGCGGCGCGGCCGGCGAGCTCGCGATAGCGCCACAGCAGCCGGTCGCCGTGCAGCACGGCCGGCCGGTCGGGATGGACGCGTGCAGCGCGGACGAGCAGGTGCGCGAGGTTCATGGCGACGATCTCGCGGCGAGTGTAGGGAACGCGCCTGCGAGCCGCGTTGCCGACGGCGGCCGGCGCAGCGCCTGACCTCAGGCGCCGGCGACGCCGCGATGCGCCCACGCGGTGGTGTGCTTCTCGATCACCGCGAACAGCTCGTACATCGCCATCGCCATCGCACCGACGACGACGAGCCCGGCGAACGCCAGGCCCATCTGCATCGACGAGCCGGCCGACATCAGCAGGTAGCCGATGCCTTCGTTCGACGCCGCCATCTCCGAGACCGTCGTGCCGACGAACGCGAGCGTGATCGCGACCTTGAGCGACGCGTAGAAGTACGGCAGCGAGCGCGGCAGGCCGACCTTGACGAGGACGTCCCAGCGCTTCGCGCCGAGCACGCGCAGCACGTCCTCGAGCTCGGGCTCGAGCGTCGCGAGGCCGGTCGCGATGTTGACCGTGATCGGAAAGAACGAGATCAGGAACGCGGTCAGCACTGCCGGCCCGACGCCGATGCCGAACCAGACGACGAGGATCGGCACGAACGCCGCCTTCGGCAGCGCGTTGAAGCCGGTCATGAGCGGATAGCACGCCGCGTACGCGGTGCGCGAGCTGCCGATCAGGAAGCCGAGCAGCGTGCCGACGACGATCGCGATCGCGAAGCCGGCCATCGTCACCCAGAACGTGCGCCAGGCGTGGCCGGCGATCGTGCCGCGGAACTCCCACAGCTGCGCGGCGATCCGCGACGGGCTCGGGAAGACGAACTCGGAGACGGCGAAGACGCGGCAGACGATCTCCCAGACGGCGATCGTCGCCAGCAGCAGCAGCCACGGCGCCCAGCGCTCGCGGTTGCGCGCCCTCATGGCGCGGCAGCGGCGGCCGGCGCCGGACGACGCGACGCGCCGATGTGCTCGCGCAGCTCGTGGACGATCGCGATGAACTCGGGCGCGTAGGTGACCTCGAGGTCGCGCGGCCGCGGCAGCGCGATCTCGCGGCGCAGCAGCATCCGCCCCGGGCTCCTGCTCATCACGTAGACGGTGTCGGCGAGGAACGTCGCCTCTCGCAGGTCGTGGGTGACGAGGATGACGTTGAAGCGCCGCATCGCGTGCAGATCGCGCAGGATGCACCAGAGCTCCTCGCGCGTGAACGCGTCGAGCGCGCCGAACGGCTCGTCGAGGAGCAGCATCGCCGGCTCGTGGATGAGCGCGCGGCAGATCGAGGCGCGCTGCTGCATGCCGCCCGAGAGCTGCCACGGGAACTGCTCGGCGTAGCCGGCGAGGCCCACGCTCTCGAGCAGGCGCCGCGCCTTCGCCTCGAACGCGGCGCGCTCGCGGCGAAAGCTCGACCGGTGCGGCTCGACGATCTCGAGCGGCAGCAGCACGTTGTCGAGCGTCGTCCGCCACGGCAGCAGCGACGCCGACTGGAACGCCATGCCGGTGATCTTGAGCGGCTTCGTCACCGGCCGGCCGTCGATCGTCACCGTGCCGCGCGAGGGCAGCCTGAGCCCGGTCGCGAGCTTCATGAACGTCGACTTGCCGCAGCCCGACGGCCCGACGACGGCGACGAACTCGCCGCGCGCGGCGGTGAGCGAGATGTCCTCGACGGCGAACGTGCCCGCGGCGAGGAGCTCGTCGTCGTACGCGAGCCAGACGTGGTCGAACGCGACGAAGGGCGCGGCCGCTGTCATCCCGCCGCTGTCATCCTGAACGCAGTGAAGGATCTCGGCGCCGGCGAAGAGATCCTTCGCTTCGCCCGGGACGACGAGGGCGGCGCGCCGCCATCGTCACTTGCGCGCGACCTTGAAGATGTCGCGATCGCTCGCCGGCGGCAGGAAGCCGTCCTTCCAGACCGCCGCCGGATTGATCCGCTCCTTGGTGCCGAAGGCGTCGGAGACCTGGCTCGCCATCAGGCTGAGGCGCGGGCCGCGCACTTCGCCGAAGCCTTCGGCCTTCGCGTCAGGCGTGAGGATCGTCGCGTCGAGCGCGAGCCTGAGGCGGCGCAGCTCGAGCTCCTCGTTGACGAGCCCGTCGCGCGCCTTCAGCGTCGCGATCGCTCCCTTCGGATCGGCGACGAGGTCCTTCATGCCCTTGGTGAACGCGCGCAGGAACGCCTTCACCGCCTCGGGGTTCTTCTGCAGGAACGGCTCGGAGACGATGATCGCGTTGCCGTACAGCTTGACGCCGTACGACGGATACGAGAGGACGACGATGTCGTCGGCCTTGACACCGCGCGCCTCGAGGTTGAGCAGCGACGTGAACGAGAAGCCGGTGATCGCGTCGACGTCGCCGCGCACGAGCATGGTCTCGCGCAGCGTCGGGTCCATCGACGTCCACGCGACGTTGCCGACGCCGTTCGCCTTGGCGAAGATGGGGAACGCGCGGCGGCCGGCGTCGAACACCGGCGCGCCGAGCTTCTTGCCGTCGAGGTCCTTCGGCGCGCGGATGCCCGACTTCTTCAATGCGAGCACCGCCGCCGGCGTGTTGTTGTAGACCATCATCACCGCGACCGGCTTGTTCGGCGCGGTCGGGTTGTTGGCGTGGAACTCCATCAGCGCGGCGATGTCGGCGAAGCCCATGTCGTACGCGCCCGACGCGACCCGCGTCACCGCGCCGCCCGAGCCGTTGCCGGCGTCGACCGTGACGTCGAGCTTCTCCGCCTGGTAGTGGCCCTTCGCGAGCGGCACGAGAAACATCGCCTGCGGGCCTTCGAAGCGCCAGTCGAGCTGGAACTTGATCGCCGTCGTCGCCTGCGCGAACGCGGTGGGCAGCGCGACGGCGGCGGATGCGCCGAGCGCGGCCTGGACGAACGCGCGGCGGGAGGGCTGGAACGGCAGGGACATCGATGCCTTTCGAAGAAAGCGGACCGTCTAAAGCGTCACCCGCACGGTCTTCACGACCGGCTGCAGCGCGTTGACCTGATTGCGGACGAACGCGGCGAAGTCGGCCGGCGTTCCGGGGCTCGTCGTCACGCCGAGCTCGAGCAGGCGCTTCTTGATGTCGGGCTGCGCGAGCACCTCGTTGGTCGCCGCGTTGATCCGCGCGACGACGTCGGCGGGCATCTTCGCCGGCCCGCTGACGCCGAAGAAGTTGTCGAGCACGATCCTGGCGTGGCCCGACTCGACGACCGTCGGCACGTCGGGCGCGAGCGGCGAGCGCTGCGCCGAGGTCACCGCGAGCGGCTTGATCTGGCCGCTCTTGAAGTACGGCACGAACGCGGTGATGACGTCGATGCCGATCGGGATCACGCCGGCGACGAGGTCGGTCGTCATCGGCGCACCGCCGCGGTACGGCACGTGGACCATCTTGATGCCGAGCGCACGGTTCATCAGCTCGCCGTAGATGTGGCCGATCGACGCCGGCCCGCCCGAGCCGAACTGCAGCGTCCCCGCCTTCTTCGCCGCGTTCTCGAGGTCGACGATGGTGTTGATGCCGGCGTTGGGGTTGGCCATGACGACGCACGGCGCCGAGCCGATCAGCGCGACGTGGGTGAAGTCGGCGACCGGGTCGTACGGCTGCTTCTCGAGCGCGAACGGCCCGATCGAGATCGGCGTCGAGTTCGAGAGCATGAGCGTCAGGCCGTCGGGCGGCGCCTGCGCGACGATGCTGCCGCCGACGCTGCCGCCGGCACCCGGCTTGTTCTCGACGATCACCGGCTGGCCGAGCTTCTTGCTGAGCTGCTCGCCGATGACGCGGGCGACGATGTCGCTCGCCCCGCCGGGCGCGAAGGTGACGATGATGCGGATCGGCTTGTCGGGAGCCGCCCACGCTGGCCAGGCGAGCGCGGCGGCGCCGGCGGCGCCGGCACGCAGGAGGGCACGGCGATCAGGGCGGATGTCCATGGTCGGTCCTTCGCTTCAGGAGGGGAGGTGCGCCACGCAACTCCCGGGCCATCGTAGCGGACAGGCGCCGATGCAAGGCCGTGGCCGCGGGGCCATACTCGTTGCCCCGAGCGCCAGGCCCAGCGCTACGCACCTCCAAGGAGACCCGACATGTCCCTGCGCATCAACGACATCGCGCCCGACTTCGAAGCCGACACCACGCAAGGCAGGATCCGCTTCCACGACTGGATCGGCAACCAGTGGGCGATCCTGTTCTCGCACCCGAAGGACTTCACGCCGGTGTGCACGACCGAGCTCGGCTACATGGCGAGGATCGAGCCGGAGTTCACCAAGCGCAACGCCAAGCTGATCGGCCTCTCGGCCGACCCGGTCGACCGCCACGCCGCGTGGAGCAAGGACATCGAGGAGACGCAGGGCGCGAAGGTCAACTACCCGATGATCGCCGACCACGACCTCAAGGTCGCGAAGCTCTACAACATGCTTCCCGCCGACGAGGTCGGCTCGGACGGCCGCACCGCGGCCAACAACGCGACCGTGCGCTCGGTGTTCGTCATCGGCCCCGACAAGAAGATCAAGCTGATGCTGACGTACCCGATGACGACCGGTCGCAACTTCGACGAGATCCTGCGCGTGCTCGACTCGATGCAGCTCACCGCCAAGCACGCGGTGGCGACGCCGGCGCAATGGAAGCAGGGCGAGGACGTCATCATCGCCGGCTCCGTGTCCGACGAAGACGCGAAGAAGAAGTACCCCGAGGGTTGGAAGGCACCGAAGCCGTATCTGCGGATCGTCAAGCAGCCGACGTCCTGAACGGCGCACGAGCGACCGCGTTCTCTGTCCACGGGATCGGGAGGACTGGGCGGCCTGCTTTGCTCCACGTCTCCCGGTCTCGGACATGCGTCCTCGACCTCCCGGGGGACATGGAGGAAATCGGCCACCCGCCGCCCGCGCCCGCGTGCGAGCAACGCCTCCGCTGACGAGCAGTCCAAGTCGAGAAGCGGGTTTCAGCGTCGCTTGGGCAGCGGCTTGCGCGCGAGGATCGGTCGATCGACTTCGCGCGCACGAACCGGCGGCGTGCGCTCGACCGCGTCGAGCGCCGTCTGCAGCGCGGTCTCGAGCTGGCGGTCGCGGCCGGCAGCTGCGTCCTGCGGCGCGTTGTCGACCTCGATGTCGGGATCGGTGCCGTGGTTCTCGACGCCGAAGCCGACGTCGGTGAACCAGAACGCGAACTCGGGCTGCGTCGTCTCGCTGCCGTCGACCAGGCGGTGGCGCGGCCAGATGCCGACGACGCCGCCCCACGTGCGCGTGCCGACGAGCGGGCCGATCTTCATCAGCTTGAACGTGTGCGAGAAGATGTCGCCGTCGGAGCCCGCGTGCTCGTTGGTGAGCGCGACGACCGGGCCGGCGACGACTTCCTCGGGATACGTGGTGACGTTCATCCAGCGCGAGTGGACGAACGCGAGGCGGCGCCGCGCGATCTTCTCGATCAGCAGCTGCGAGACGTGGCCGCCGCGGTTGTAGCGGACGTCGACGATCAGCGCGTCGCGCTCGCACTCGGTCGCGAAGTAGCGGTGGAACTCGGCGAAGCCCGCCGCCTGCATGTCGGGGACGTGGAAGTAGCCGACGCGCCCCTGCGAGCGCTCGTGGACCCAGGCGCGGTTGTTCTCGAC